>CAYNNS010000026.1:0-18679 GCA_964398345.1 uncultured Gemmatimonas sp.
TGGTGGAGCGAATGTAGACCTGACCTTCCGTGGAGAACCTGCAGAAGCTATGGGAACGATTGCGCTGCCAGATCCCGTTGATTTGACTGACTCGAATACGACGTTGCAAATGACCCTCGATGGGATCGTGCAGAGTGTTCCATTGCTCACCGCGTCAACGCCGCGCGCCGACTTTGTAGCGGCGCTCAACCGTGCGATCCGAGGTGGATATGCGCGTCTCACGGACGCAACAGAGGGAACAGCCAACCGTCTGGTGATTGGCAGCGATCGACGCGGCTCGCTGGCCTCGGTGACAGTTATTACCAACGCTGAACTCGGGTTTACCGCCAACCTCACAGTGCTCGGCAGCGATAACGCTACGAATAATGTCGGCGATCTCTTGCGCGTGACAGCCGATGAAATCAATGCCTTGTTGACAGCCGCAGGCAATCAGGCGCGAGCGTCACTTGCCGCCAATGGCCGGTTGGTCTTAAGCACAGTGGCGACCGGAACCGGCGCGACCTTATCTGTTAGCGATGTAGGCGCCAATTCCGTACACACACGCCTGGGACTGACCGCGGGCCCATCCGCCACGAGGACGGCGGGGACGACCGCCAGCCCCGGCTGCCGATCGCCCGGGGGCTGAAAGGGGCGGGTTATGGCGTCGACCAGACCGGCAACGGCCTCCAGGCGCTCGCGCTGGCCGAGTCCGGAGCGTATGCGGCGGTGGTCCTCGACATCCTGCTGCCGGGCAAGCGCGGCGATGCGGTGTGCCGCGAGCTGCGCGGCCGCGGCAACCGGGTCCCGATTCTGCTACTTACCGCGCTGGACGGCGTCGACCAGCGCATCGCCGGCCTCGACGCCGGCGCGGACGACTACCTCACCAAGCCCTTCGAGTTCGAGGAACTGCTCGCGCGGCTGCGGGCGCTCACCCGGCGGGGCCGCGAGCCCGCGGCCGCCCAGCTCGTCGTGGGCGATCTCGTCATCGATACCGCCCGGCGCTCGGTGAGGCGCAACCGCCGTCCCCTCGACCTCACGGCCACCGAGTACGAGTTCCTGCTGCACCTCGCCCGCAACGCCGGGCGTGTCGTGACCCGCGCCGAGCTGATGGCCCAGGTCTGGGAGGACAGCGCGAGCAACTACTCGAACATTCTCGACGTGTACGCGAGCCGGCTCAGGCGCAAGCTGGACGAGGGCGAAAAGCTGAGCCTCTTCAGCACGCTGCGGGGCACCGGATTCATGCTCGACGCGCCCGATTCCGCCGTGACCCCGCGCGGCGCAGCCCGGCGCCGGGGCTGACATGCCACGCTGGCCGTCGTCGCTCCGCTCCCGCCTCACCCTCTGGTACACCGCGCTGCTCGGCCTGCCGCTGATCGGCTTCGCGGTGCTGTGCTATCTGGTGTTTGCCAGGGCGCTGCAGCAGCGCACCGATCGCTTCATTGGCGACGCGCTCACCGCGTTTGCGCGTGAGCTGGTGGCCGAGCGGCGCATCGCCGGCGGGGCGGCTCAGGCGATGCGGAGTACCGTCGACGAGGTGCGCTTTCACGATCTTCACATCGCGATTCTCGACAGCAGCGGTCGCGTCGCGGCGGCCACGGAACCCGACTCGGGCGGTAACGAGCGCGCCGCGGCCGCGTTCGCGCGGGTGCGGCCCTCGATGGCAGCCCCCTTCGCGGTGACGTTGAACGCCGGAGGCGCGACGGACCGGGTGATCGGCCGTCCGGTGGCGATCGGCGGCGAGCAGTTCAGCCTGACGGGGAGCTATTCGCTGCAGGAGAACGGGGCGATGCTGGCGCGGATCCGACGGGTTTTTCTGATCGCGATCCCATTGCTGATCGGGTGCGCCGCCTTCGGCGGGTACCTGCTGGCACGGCGCAGCCTCGCACCGGTGGCCTCGATGGCCCAGCGCGCCGCGGCGATCGGCGCGAGCACGCTCAGCGAGCGGCTGCCGGTGGGAGGTGGGGACGAGCTGGTGGGACTGGCCCGCGTGATGAACGACCTGCTCGACCGCTTGGAGGGCTCCTTTGCTCAGCAGCGCCGTTTCGTCGCCGACGCCTCCCACGAGCTGCGCACGCCGACCGCGATCCTCCGCACCGAAGCCGACGTGACGCTCTCCCGGCCGCACCGTGAGGAGCCGGAGTACCGCGCCTCGCTGACGGTCATGCAGGACGCCGCGCGCCGCCTGACCCGCATCGTCGACGACCTGTTCCTGCTCGCCCGCGCCGACTCGGGGCATTTGATCCCGGAGCGGCGCGCGATGTATCTGGAGGACCTGGTGCACGACGCCGCCCGCGCCGTGCATTCCGTGGCCGAGCAGCATGGTGTGCGGATCGGGGTCGGCAACCTGGTCGAGGCCCCGGTCCAGGGTGACCCCGACTTGCTGGTCCGGCTGCTGCTCAATCTGCTGGACAACGCGATCAAGTTTTCGCCGCCCGGCGGCAGCGTGACGGTCACCATGGCCACGGAGCAGGGCGGGGCGGCGATCAGCGTGGTGGACGGCGGTCCGGGGATCCCCCCCGACGTGCAGGAGCGGATCTTCGAGCGTTTCTTCCGCGTGGATGTGGCTCGCTCGCGCAGCGAGGCCAGCGCCACGAGCGGCGCCGGCCTCGGTCTCGCGATCTCCAGGCATATCGCGGAGCTGCATGGCGGCCGGCTCGAGCTCGCGGAGTCGCGCCCGGGCCGGACGGAGTTCAGACTGTGGTTACGGGTGACCCGTGACGAGTTGCCGATCCCGGGTCCCGGGTCACCGGTCGCCGCCGAGCAGGAGCGCTAGTACGAGAGCTGGTAACTCAGCCGGACTCCTCGCGCCGGTTGGGGCAGAAAATCCTTGATCACGGACAGGTTGTCCCGATATACCCGGTTGAACAGGTTACTGCAGACGAGATTGATCAGGGACTCTCGGGCGCCGTGCACGAGACGCAGACCAACCCCGACATTCATGACAGCATACCCGTCGGTTGGCGTATCTCCCTCGCCGAGCCTCGTTTGACTCGCAGCAAACCGACCCTCCGCCATTGCGAAGTAGTGTTGCTGCTGGAACGTGACTCGGACCAGGCCCCGAAGCGGCGGGGTAAAGGGCAGCGGGACAGCGTTCCGGGTATCCTGGGCGTTCACATAATCGCCGCTCGCACGGAACGTGAGCCATGGAGCGGCGATGATCGTGGTGCTCGCCTCGAACCCGTACAGCCTCGCCTTGGTGGCGGTGAACTGGCGGACCGGAAAGTCCTGGATCGTGTCGCCCCTCAGAAAGCCATAGATGTAGTCCTTGATGTAGTTCAAGTAGGGCGAGACTTCGATTCGTGCGCGCCCGAAATCCGCACTCAACGACGCGTCGATTCCCAGGCCGGTCTCGGGCTTGAGAGTGGCGGTGCCGATCGAGTAGGTCCCGCTCGCGGCATCCAGGCCGTTGGCAAACAGCTCCTGCACGGTCGGCGCACGAAACGATCGGCCGACGCTGATCGAGCTCGTGACCTGGTTCGAGAAGCGATGCTGCAAGCCTGCCGATGCCGTCACGGCGTTCGCCGATCTCGACTCATTCGAAGATCGGAACACCGGATCAGAGGACGACGGATCGGGCCGCGTCTGGATGTGATTGAGATCGTATCGCAGACCGGCCTGGAGCCGCGTGCGGCTCCCCACCCTCAGCTCTTCATACCCATAGACCGCCAGACCCTTCGTTACGGAATTCGGTCCCAGCGGTTGGTCTCCTTCGATCGTGAGGTCCTGCACGTCGGTCCAAATGCCCACCGTACCGCTGAGCCGGCCGATGTCCGGCTGTTGCAATTGCAGGACCCCGTTGAACTCGCGTTTGTGAAAGTGGTTCGCCTGGGGATCGGAGACCCCGCTCGCATCCTGCGCGGTCGGAAACTCCGAGTGACTGTAGTCGTTGTAGCTCGCATTGAAGCCGATCGACCGAAACGGCCCGCGAGCGACGAAACGGCTCCGGAGCTCGACCGTGTTCCGAACCTGGGCGATGCGCGACGTCGTGGGCGGACCGTTCAGCCAGTCCGGGTTCGGGGGGACGCCGGGAATGCCGTAGTTGAGGTTGTAGTGCCTCGCACCGATTCCAAGGGAGCCGAACGAGCCGCTGTATGAGTACCCCGCTTCCAATGCGCTGCTGTGGTCGAACGTTTGCGGAAGCCGATTGAGGTCGAACGGTGCACCGGTGCCGGGATCGACATAGGTGCCTGCGGGAATTCGGATATCACTCGCGTGGACCCCGCTGGCGGACAGCCGGAGTGCCGATCCGGCGTTGCTGAAGAGGTGCTCGACATACCCTGAATACAGATTGCTGACCGAGTTGCCTTCGAGCGCAATGGTTCCGGACATCTGTCGGCTCGAACCCATGGGGACCAGGCTCGTGATCACATTGACGACGCCGCCGATGGTGTTCGGGCCGTACAGAATGGTGGCCGGTCCTCTCACCACGTCCACCTGATTGATCGTGAGGGCGTCGATCGGCGTCGCGTGCGCTGGATCGAACGTCGCCAAGTCACCAACCCGCAGCCCGTTCTCCAGCAGCGCGACCTCGTTGTCCCCGAGCCCTCGTAGAATCGGTCGACTGGGTGCGGATCCCAGGCCCCGCACGCTGACTCCCGGGAGATCGGAGATTCGTTCGGCCAAGGTTGTCCCGGAACTCGTGGCCAGATCGGCACGCGACTTCGACGAAGCGGCCTGATAGAGCTCGCTCGTCGGCCTGGGCGTCGGGGATGCGGAGACCACGATCTCATCGAGGACCACCGGTTCCGCTGCAAGGTCAAGCGTCACCGTCGTGACGTTGCCGGCAGCCCGAACCGTGTCTGTGATCGCCCGGTACCCCGTGACTCGAACCGCGAGGCGATAGACGCCGGCCGGCACCCCAAGGAAAGCAAAGTCCCCCGCGTCCCCGGTTCGCTCCGTGAGATTCAGCTCGAGCAGACGGACCGGTACGCCGGCGATCGGCTTGCCGGCCGCGCGTACGGTGCCTCGGATGGTTTGCGCGTGGAGCGCTCGGATGCCAGAGGGTTTCCTGGGCTGTCCCTGCGGGAGCGCTCGAACGGTAAGGCCCGTGGAGGCGAACAGGATCGCCAGGAGGACGCGACGGCGCGGCATGAGGTAGCTCCATGAATGTTTCATGAACGGCAGGAAGCTAGGAGGCCCCCGCTCATGGAGCAAGACGTCAGCGATGGGCTCCCTTCCCGAGGTCTCTGACGACCCCCGCGAGCGCCAGCACCCGCACGGGATCGCCTGCGGTGAGGGCGTCCTTGTCGAGCTGTGCCGCCAGCCGGTTGAGCGCCGCGGCTCGGGGCGCGCCGTTCAGCTTCTCGGCGCGGTCGAGCTCGCGCTGCACCGGAGCCACCCAGTTCCGTCGCAGGCCATCGTTACGGAGCAGCTGATCGAGATACGCCCGCGCCACGACGAAGTTCGCCGGCCACACGAACCGCATCTGATTCTGCACGTTGAGGCGGTCGACGTGGACCAGCTTCGCCGCCTCGATCTCGTTCCGGGAGAGCCAGGGGCTGGGCTGCAGCCGGAAGATGTCGAGCCCGCGCCCGATTTCCGAGGCGTAGATCAGACCGTTGTACCAGTACGCGGCCCAGTCGCCGCCGAGCAGCAGAGTGGTGGCGCTGAGCGGGCCGCGGTCGAACGAGGCGATTTCCACCGGATGCGCCGGATCGCTGAAGTCGAACACCGACACGCCGCCCTGATACCAGGCCTGGGCCATGAGGTCGCGCCCGGGCACCGGAATGAGCGAGCCGTTGTGGGCGACACAGTTCTCGGTGGCCGTTTGCGGCACCGGCAGCTTGTAGTAACCCGCATGCTCCAGCTTGCCGTTGCCGAGCGTAAAGATCGCGTCGGCGCCCCATTCGGGGCGGTCGCTGGCCTGGCAGCGCGCCTGCATGCCACCGCCCCATTCGTCGCTGAAGAGCACCTTGCTGCCGTCGTTGCTGAAGGTGGCGGAGTGCCAGTAGGCGAAGTTGGGATCGGTCGCCGCCGCGATCCGCCGGGGATTTGCGGGGTCCCGGATGTCGAGGATGATGCCGTTGCCGGAACAGGCGCCCGCGGCGAGGCCGATCTCGGTGTAGGCCGTGATGTCGTGGCACTGGTCGGTCGCCGAGGTGCTTTGCGTTCCCGGGCCGTGGCTGCCGCCCATCCAGAGGCCGGCGACCGATCCGCTGCTGTCGGCAAAGATCCGCGGCGAGCCGATGACTCGGGCGTCCTGTGGCGCGGCGAGCGGAACCCGGATGATCTCGATGCGGAAGAGCGAGCTGTTGGGGTCCTGACCCGGGCTGAGCCGGGAGCAGCCGGCGAGCTCGGTGGGCGAGCGGACCGGTGCGGTGCCCGACACGTAGACGTAGACGGTGCCGGGGTCTTTGGGATCGGGAACCAGGGTATGCGTGTGGGAGCCGCGGCAGGTCTGCACGGCGGCCACCTGCTTGGGGTGATCGAGGTCGCTGATGTCGAAGATGCGCACGCCCCCGAAGTGCGCGGCGCTCACCGAGTCGGTAATCCCCTGGGTGCCGCAGTCGACCCGGCCGTTGGGCATTTCCACCGAGATGAAGAGCAGGTTGCCGAGCACCGACGGATCGCCCTGGCCGCCCGGGCAGGTGTAGGCGAGGCGGAGCTTCGGGCTCGCCGGCTGCGAGACATCCCAGATCTGGAAGCCGTTGAAGCTGCCCTGAAAGACCAGGTTTCCGCGGAAGGCGAGATCGGAGTTCGCGAGATAGATGCTGCCGAGGTCGGCGGGATCGAAGAACCCCTGCGGCTTGGAGGCGTGGCCCACCAGCTCCAGGTGACTCGCTGCCGACTTGGCATCGAGCCAGCCCGCGCCGAGGCTGGCGCGTGGATCAGCGGCGGGCGTTTGCGCCCGCGCAAGGGCAGGTGACAGCGCGGCCAGCACGGTCAGGAGCGAGGGGACTTTCATGGGGATACTCGAATCGAGAGTAAAGGACCGGGAAGCTGTCGGAAAAAGTACCGGCTGTTCCTGATCATGGCCACCTGGGATCAGTAACCTTCCAGATCAACCGAACAAATCGAGCAATTCCGGTCCCGACCGGGACAACTGGATCGGCGCCAGCGGCGCGTCCTGCTCCGCGACCAGGAGCTCGCCACGGAAACCGCGGCGCCGCAACAGCGGCTCGACGGTTCGGCGGGCGACGTCGGGTGAGTTGCACTGCTGGCTCAAGTGGGCCAGCACCACGGCGCCGAGTCCGGGGTGGACCAGCTCCACCAGCAGCTGGGCGGTGGCGCGGTTGGAGAGGTGCCCGCTGCTTCCCGCGATGCGATGCTGGACCGACGCGGGATACTCGCTGGTGCGCAGCATCACCTCGTCGTAGTTCGCTTCCACGATCAGGGCGTGCAGCAGGCGGAAATGGTAGCGCAGCGCCTGGGTGGCACGCCCGAAGTCGTAGGCGACGCCCAGCTTCACGCCGCTCCCGGTGGTGACGGTGAGGGCCAGCGGCTCGACCGCATCGTGCAGCAGGGCGCAGCCCGCTACGGTGAAGGGGCCGCACTCGGTCCGGCCGGTGGTGGTGAGGGTCACGCGGTGCACAGCTTCCGCCGCGCCCAGGCTCAGCCAGGTGCCAGGGGAGGCGAGGACCGGCACGCCGTACTTGGTCGCGAGCCGGAACGCCCCCTGGGTATGATCGCCGTGCTCGTGGGTGAGCGCGATGCCGCAGAGGGCGTCGAGGGGCACGCCCGCCAGCTCGGCGCGGCGCTCGACCTCGCGGGCGCTGAAGCCGGCGTCGAGCAGCAGAATGGCGCCGTCGCTTTCCAGGGCCATGGCGTTGCCCTTGGAGCCCGAGCCTAACACGGTGAGCGTCGTCATCGGGCCAGCCGGGCGTGCAGCGCCCGGAGCGACGCTTCTTCGCCGGGACCGACGTCGACCTGGCGGCGCGGCATGACCCGCCTGGCGATGGTGAGAAACCCTTCGCCGTCGAGGCGTTCCCGGGCCTCGGCGCCCCAGGCGAAGGCCGGCACCCAGCGCGGCACCGGGGCCCCGACGATGTTCGCGCCGGTGCCGAGCACGCTGCCGGTGGATAGCAGCGTGCCGATCGCGGTTTTCACGTGGTCGCCGAAGAGACTGCCGAGGTTGGTGCGACCCGTGGGCACCCGTCCACCGGGCAAGTCGAGCCGGATCTCGCCGTAGGTGTTCTTGAGGTTCGAGGTGATGGTACCGGCGCCGAGATTGGCCCACTGCCCGACGACGCTGTGTCCCAGAAAGCCCTCGTGGCTCTTGTTGGCGTAGCCCGTGAAGATGCTCACGGCGACTTCGCCGTGCACGCGGCACTGCGGTCCGATCGCCGAGTGCCGGACGGCCCCGCCCAGCACCTGGGTACCGGGTCCCACGAAGAGCGGGCCTTCGAGACGGGTTCCGCTGCGCACCTGGACCCCCTCTTCCAGCACCACCACCCCGTGGCGCACGTCGAAGACCACCCCGGGCTCGACCCAGGCACCGAAGCAGGCCACGTCGCCGGGGTCGCCGAGGACTAACACGCCCTCCGGTACCGGGTCGGGCCCCGCGGCGAGCGCGTCGGTACAGTCGGCCGCCAGCAGGTGCTCCAGCGCCGTGATCAGATCCCAGGCGCCCCGCAGCGCCAGCCCGTCCACCGGCAGCGCGTCACCCTCGTCGTGCGGGGCGGTCCAGCGCTCGCCGGGACGCACCACCCAGGCAACGCTGGCGCTCTCGTGGGTGAGTCGCCGCGTGCCGGGGGCGAGCTCCAGCTCGCCGCCCGCGACGGCGAAATCCGAGCGGGCCACCACCGCGGGTCCCTCGATGGGGCCGGAGGGGAGCACCGGAGCGGAATCCACGTCACAGAACTGCGCCGCGTGATCGCCCAGAATCGCCACGTCCTCGAGGCCGAGCAGCCCGGCCCAGCGCTCGCGGATCCGCCAGGCGCCGGCGCGCAGCTCGGCGATGGGGCGGGCACCGGCGTAGGGAAGCCAGGCGGAGCCGGGCTGGTCGGGCTCGAGACAGTACAGCCGGCTCATCCGGGCAGCTCGCGGACGTCGGCGGGGATTTCTTCGAGGACCCGCTTCAGATCGGCGGCCTGGGAGCGTGGCATGACGAGGATGCGGCCATTCGCCGCGACCACCACCAGGTCTTCCACGCCGCTGGCGACGATGCTGGGCCCGTCGCTCCAGACGATGCAGTCGCTGGCGTCGTGCAGGGTGACGGGGCCGATGCCGACGTTGCCGCGGCGATCGCGCGGACGCACCCGCGCCAGCGCTTCCCAGGTTCCCACGTCGTCCCAGTCGAAGTGCCCGGGCACGACGGCGACCCGCTCGCTGCGCTCCAGGACCCCGACGTCGATGGAGACGGCGGCGACCTCGGCGAAGAACCCCGCGACGTCGCCCGCCTGGAGCTGGGGCAGGGCGCGGGCCAGCTCCGGGGTGTGGCGCTCGACTTCGGCGAGCAGCCGCTGCGCGGTCCAGGCGAATAACCCGCTGTTCCACAGCGCGCCGTCGGCCATCAGGTCGAGCGCGGTGCCGGCGTCGGGCTTTTCGGCGAAGCGCGCGACCCGGTTCGCCGTGGCATCGAGCGGGTCGCCGGGGACGATGTAGCCATACCCGGTTTCGGGACGGGACGGCACGATCCCGACGGTGACCAGCACGTCGTGGCGGCGCGCGGCGGTGAGCGCCGAGCCCGCGGCCTGCACGAAGGCGTCGGGATCACCCACCACCCAGTCGGCGTGCAGCGACAGCACGGCGGCATCGGGGTCGCGGCGCGCCGCTTCCCAGCTGGCCCACACCAGCGCCGGCGCGGTGGACGCGGCGCGGGGCTCGACCAGGACATTGTGCGGATCGAGCTCCAGCCGCTCCGTGAGCAAGGGAGCGAGCGCCGCACCCGCGACGATCAGGGTCCGGGTCCTGGGAATGAAGCCCGCGAGCCGCTCGAGCGTTTCCTCGGCGGTGGAACCCGCACCGGCGAGCGGCAGCAGCTGCTTGGGTCGCGAGGGAGAGGAGAGCGGCCAGAAGCGCAGTCCGGAACCGCCCGCGAGAATGACGGCCCAATCCATCGTCAGAGCAGGTCGGTCAATGCGTATCGCTTGAGCCGCAGCTCGTAGAGGAGCGCCCCGAGGTCGCGGTCGGGCTCGGCGAGGACGACGAGGGTTGCGGATGGCGAGAGGGAGGCGAGGATCGCCGGGCCGCCCCCGAAGTCGAACACCGCCGTCTGCAAAGCTCCGGCGCGGCAGGCGCTGCCGAATTGTTCGGCGTGGCGGAAGGTTGTGACGGCGAGGGCGGCCACGGCCTCACCATCGGCGTTACGGCCCAGCGCGTCGTGAATGACGAGACCGTCCTCCCCGACGATCGCAGCGCCACGAACCGACGACCCGGCGTCGAGGCCCTGGATGATCTCCCGCAAGCCTCCCATCGACGCCTCGCCAGAGTGGTCACCGGAGGTGTTCACCGAACGTAGGAAGCGTGTTGAGCGAAGTCAAGAAATCACTGTGGGTTGACCGCGTTCCGAGGGGCTTTTAACCTTCGCTTCCTGCCATGCGTTCGACCGTGCTTCGTTCCGCGTTTCTGCTCCTGCTTGGCGCGACCGCCTGGGCGGGTTGTGGCGACCCCCTGAGCCTGCTCCCGGCCACCAGAGAGAACACGGTGGACACCACCAGTCTCTTTGCCACCAGCCTGACCCCGGTCGTCGCTCCCAGCGGCTTCCAGATCAGCTCGATCATGGCGGTCCGTCTCGATCAGGTGAACACCTTCGACTTCCTCTACGACGTCAACCGTGCCGGCGACCACTACTTTCTCCCGCTCGCTGCACTGATCAACACCGGCAAGACCACCGGGAACGCTGGGTTCAAGCTCGCGACCACGCGCTTCGACTCGATCACCATCGCGCCCCAGTCGGACTACGTCTCCAACGACACCATCTTTTTCCGGCTGGGAGATGTGTTCTACGCGCGCACCCAGGTGGAGAGCAGCTGCACGCTCGGCATTCCGTATTACGCCAAGCTTCAGATTCTGGCGATCGACGACAGTGCCCACAAGGTCACGTTTCGGATTCTCGCCAATATCAACTGCGGGTATCGCAGCCTCGCCGTCGGCCTTCCCACGAAGTGATTGACGTCAAGCTGCTCCGGCAGGATCCCGCGGGGGTCCGGGCTGCGCTCATGCGGCGGGGCGACGCTGCTCTCAGCGGGGCCCTCGACGGGGTGCTGGAGCTCGACCAGCGCTGGCGGGCCTCGGTCGCGGAAACCGAGCGGCTCAAAGCCGAGCGCAACGCCCAGAACGAAGCGGTGGCAAAGCAGAAGCGCGCCAGGGAACCCGCCGACGAGCTGCTCGCCGCGCTCAAGGCCTCCGGCGAGCGCGTCAAGACGCTCGATGCCGAGACCAAGGCGCTGGAGGACGAGCTGCAGCAGGCGCTGCTCCGAATTCCCAATCTTCCGCACGCGGCGGCACCGACCGGCGGGCCAGAGGCCAATCGCGTGGTGCGGAGCTGGGGCGAGCCCCCCAGTTTCGGTTTCACACCCAGACCGCACTGGGAGATCGCGGCGGCGCTCGGTCTGCTCGATCTGCCGCGCGGAGCCAAGCTCACCGGGTCGGGGTTTCCGGTCTTCACCGGAGCCGGCGCGCGGCTGGTGCGCGCGCTCGCCAACTTCCTGCTCGATCTGCACACGCGCGAGCACGGCTACTTCGAGGTGGCGCCGCCCTATCTGGTGAACCGGGCCACGCTGACCGGAACCGGCCAGCTTCCCAAGTTCGAGGACGACCTCTACGCCTCGCCGAAGGACGAGCTGTTCCTCATCCCGACCGCCGAAGTGCCGGTCACCAATCTGTATCGCGATGAGATTCTCGATGCCGGGGCGCTGCCGGCGGCGTTCGTTGCCTTCACGCCCTGCTTCCGGCGGGAAGCCGGGGCTGCGGGCAAGGACACCCGCGGCTTGCTGAGGGTCCACCAGTTCGACAAAGTGGAACTGGTCCGGCTCTGCCGGCCCGACGCGAGTGACCGGGAGCACGAGCTGATCACCGCTCACGCGGAAACCGTCTTCCAGCGGCTCGAGTTGCCCTATCGGGTGTCCGAGCTCGCCAGTGGAGACACCGGCTTCAGCGCGGCGCGCACCTACGACCTCGAAGTCTGGGCGGCGGGCGTTGCGACGTGGCTCGAGTGCTCGAGCTCCAGCACTTTCACCGATTTTCAGGCCCGGCGCGCCAACATCCGGTTCCGGCCCGCGACCGGGGCCAAGCCGGAGCTGGTGCACACGCTGAACGCCTCGGGGGTCGCGTTCCCGCGCACCATCGCGGCGCTGCTGGAGAACGGGCAGCAGGCCGACGGCTCGGTTGCCCTGCCGGCCGCATTGGCGTCCTACCTGGGAGCGGACCGGCTCCGTCCCGCCTGAGATGACGGCGGCAGCGTCGGGCCGCGACTGGGCCAGAACTCTCAACGCCGAGCAGCGCGAGGCGGTGGCGCACGCGCAGGGGCCGCTGCTGGTGCTGGCCGGGGCCGGCTCGGGCAAGACCCGCGTGCTCACGACGCGCATCGCCGTGTTACTCGACGAGCACGGCGTCCCCGCCGAGCGCATCTTCGCGGTCACCTTCACCAACAAGGCCGCGGCCGAAATGAAGCAGCGGGTGGCGACGCTGCTCGCGCGCGACCCGACGGGACTCTGGATCGGCACCTTCCACAGTCTTTCCGCCCGGCTGCTCCGGCGCGAGGCCGAGCGGCTCGGCTTTACCCGCCAGTTCACCATCTTCGACGAGGACGACCGCACCGCGCTGATCCGCCGGCTGCTCGAGGAGCGCAACATCTCGGCGAAGCTGTTTCCGGCTAGCGCGGTCCAGGCGGTGATCTCCTCGGCGAAGAACCGGCTGCTGAGCGCGGCGGAGCTCGCCGCCTCGGCGGGGTTCGACCGGCTGGCCGAGATCGCCGCGGAGCTGATGGATCCGCTGGCCGAGGCGCTCAAGCGGCAGAACGCGATGGACTTCGACGACCTGATGCTGCATCCGCTCCGGCTCTTCCGCGAACACCCCGAGCGGCTGGCCTGGTGGCAGGGGCGCTTTTCCTTCGTGCTGGTGGACGAGTTCCAGGATACCAATCGCGCGCAGTACGAGCTGGTGCGGATGCTCGGCGCCCACGGCAACGTCTTCGCCGTGGGCGACGACGATCAGTCGATCTACGGGTGGCGCGGGGCGGACGTCCGCAACATGCGGCAGTTCCAGAGTGATTTCGAGGCGAGCCGCATCGTGCGGCTCGAGGAGAACTACCGTTCCACCCAGGTCATCCTCGACGCCGCCAACGCCGCCATCGCACGGAACGCCGGCCGGCTGGGGAAGACCTTGCGGACGCGGCGGACGGGCGGGGAATCGGTGACCGTGCTCGGCGCGGCGGACGAGGGCGACCAGGCGGAGTGGATCGCGCGGGAGCTGGCTCGGGCCGCCCCCCCCTCGGACGGGCCGCCCGAAAGCCTGGCGGGGCCCTATCGTCCCAACTCGCAATCCCGCGCTCTCGAAGAAGCGATGCGGCGCTTCGGCGTCGCCTATCGGGTGGTGGGGGCCATCAGCTTCTACGAACGGCGCGAGGTCAAGGATCTGCTGGCGTATCTGCGCGTCATCGCGAACCCCGCGGACGACGAAGCCTTCGTCCGCGCGGTGGGCGTTCCCCGGCGCGGCATCGGGGAGACGAGCCTCGCGGCGTTCCGCGGTGCCGCGGCGGCGTGGGGCAAGCCGCTGGTGGAAGCGGCGCGCATCGCCGACCGGATCACCGGACTGCGCCCGAACGTCCGCGAGGCGCTGCAGCGCTTCGCCGCGTTGCTCGACGGACTCCGGGCGCAGAGCCTGCAGGCCGCGGCGCCGGTGCTGCTGCTCGAGGGGCTGATCCAATCCCTGGACTACGAAGCCCTCCTCCTGGCCGAAGGTCCCGAAGGCGCGGATCGCTGGGAGAACGTGCGCGAGCTGGTGGCGAGCGCCGCCGAGTGGTCCGAGGTGGTGAGCGAGGACGACGGGACGACCCCGCTGGAACGCTTTCTCGCTGAAGCGGCCCTGGTCTCCGCCGCCGATTCCTCCGAGGGTACCGATGGTGTGACCCTGATGACGCTGCACATGGCCAAGGGACTCGAGTGGCCCGTCGTCGTGCTCGCGGGGCTGGAAGACGGGCTCTTTCCGCTCGCCCGGGCGATGGAATCGCAGGAAGGTCTCGAGGAAGAGCGCCGGCTCTTCTACGTGGGGCTCACGCGGGCGAAGGATAAACTGTATCTCACCTGGGCCCGCGCGCGCCGCAGAGGCGGGGAGCTCCGGCCGGGGATGGTTTCGCGCTTCATGGAATCGCTCCCGGCCACGTTGCTCGAGGAAAAGAGCACGGCCTCGCTCTGGGCGCCGAAGCGCACCTCGGGGGGCTGGCTGGCTCCCTGGGAAGTGACCTCGGTGCCGCGGGCCACGCCGAGCCGGCTCTACGCGATCGACGAGGATCTGCAGAACCAGGACGCGCCCCGGCTGGTCAAGGGCGAGCGGGTGCGCCACCGGCGCTTCGGCAGCGGCACGGTGCAAGGGCTCGCGGGGGTCGGCAAAGACCTCAAGGTCAGCGTGTTATTCGACGACGCAGCGGTGGGGCTCAAGCAGCTCCTCGTCGGACTCGCCGGCCTGGAACGCGACTGGGGGGAGGGAGCATGAGCGTCAGTGGCAAGGATGTCGAGCACGTCGCGCGGCTCGCCGAGCTCGCGGTCGAGCCCACCGAGCTGCCGGCCCTGACCGCGCAGCTCGACCACATCGTCGGCTTCGTCGCCCAGCTCGAGGAGCTGGGTGACGTGGCGCAGGAGACGCCGTTCCAGGCCGGACCCGAGCAGCTGCGGCTGCGGGCCGACGTCGTCGAGCCCGCCGATCTGGTACGGCCCGCCTCCGCGCTGGCGCCGGAATTCATCGACGGCTTCTTCGTCGTGCCGCGGCTCGGCGCGCTGTCGGAGGACGACTCCTGAACCCGCGCATCGCGGCGGCGGAAGTCGCTTCACGGCTCCGCATCCTCGAGTCGCGCGGGCTCAATGCGACGCTGGCCTGGTCGGCGGCGGCGCTCGAGGCCGAGGCGGCGCGTGCCGAGACGCGGGCGACGCGCGGCCCGCTCTATGGCATGCCGATCGCCCTCAAGGACAACCTCGTTACCGTGGAGCAGCCCAGCACCTGCGGCTCCCGGATTCTCGAGGGCTACGTGTCGCCCTACAACGCGACGGTGGTGAACCGGTTGCGGGCCGCCGGGGCTCTGATCGCCGCCAAGACCAACATGGACGAGTTCGCCATGGGCTCCTCCACCGAGCACTCGGCGTTCGGTCGGGTGCAACACCCGCTCGATCCCGCCCGCGTGCCGGGCGGCTCCTCGGGTGGCTCGGCGGCGCTGGTCGCGGCCGGCGCGGTGCCCGCGGCGCTCGGCTCGGAGACCGGGGGCTCGGTGCGGCAGCCGGCGAGTTTCTGCGGCGTGGTGGGCATCAAGCCCAGCTACGGTCGGGTCAGCCGCTACGGCTTGGTGGCCTTCGGCTCTTCGCTCGACTGCATCTCGCCGTTCGGCCGCACGGTGGCCGACGCCGAGCTGGTGCTGGCCGCGATGTCCGGCCACGACCCCCGCGATACGACCACCCATGACCTGCCGCCGCTGGTGCCCGAGCCGGCTCTCAAGTCGCTCGCCGGCGTGACGATCGGCCTGCCGGCAGAATACTTCCCGGCCGACCTCGATGCCGGGGTACGAGCCGGCTGCGACCGCGCGATCGCCCAGCTGCGCGACCTCGGCGCGAAGCTCGTCGCAGTGTCGCTGCCCCACACCAGGTATGCGGTGCCCACCTATTACATCATCGCCCCGGCCGAGGCGGCGGCGAACCTGGCGCGGTACGACGGCGCGCGTTATGGGCCGCGGTACGCGCCGGAAGGCGTGGCCGACGTCCGCGCGTTGTACCGCGCGACCCGCGGCAAGGGCTTCGGGCCGGAAGTCCGGCGCCGGATCCTGGTGGGGACGTACGTGCTGAGCGCGGGTTACTACCGCGCCTACTATGGCCGGGCCCAGGCGGCGCGCGCCCGGATCGTCGCCGACTTCGACCGGGCCTTTGCCACGGGTGTGGATCTCCTCTTCACCCCGACGACACCCACCACCGCGTTCAAGGCGGGCGAAAAGACCGCCGATCCCGTGGCGATGTACCTGGCCGACATCTTCACCTGTCCCGCGAATCTGAGCGGCCTCCCGGCGCTGACGCTCCCGGTAGGACGCAGCGAAGGCCTGCCCGTCGGCGGGCAGCTGATCGGCCGCATGCTGGGCGAGGCGCCGATGCTCGCGGTGGCGAAGACCCTGGAGCCGCGGCTCGATCCGCACGCGGAGGTGCGCTGATGGCCTGGGAGACCGTCATCGGCCTCGAGGTTCACGTGCAGCTCGGCACGCGGTCGAAGATGTTCTGCGCCTGCTCGACCGCCTTCGGCGACCCGCCCAACAGCAACGTCTGCCCGGTGTGCCTCGGGCTGCCGGGCGCGCTGCCGGTGCCTAACGCGCAGGCGATCCGCCTCGCGGTGCGCGGGGCGCTCGCACTGGGAGGCAGCGTGGCGGAGCGCAGCGTGTTCGCCCGCAAGAACTACTTCTATCCCGATCTGCCGAAGGGCTATCAGATCTCCCAGTACGACCGGCCGCTCTCCAGCGGCGGGTCCGTCGCCGTGGAGTCGGCGGAGCGGGGCACCGTCCCGGTGCGCATCGAGCGGCTGCACGTCGAGGAAGACGCCGGCAAGTCGCTGCACGACCGGATTCCGGGACGCACCGCGGTGGATCTCAATCGCGCGGGCGTCCCCCTGGCCGAAATCGTAAGCGGCCCCGACCTCCGCTCTCCGACCGAAGCCCGCGCCTACCTCGTCACGCTGCGGCAGCTGCTGGTGTACGCCGGCGTCAGCGAGTGCAGCATGGAGAAGGGCAGCCTCCGCGTCGACGCCAACCTGTCGCTGCGGCCGCTCGGGGAGCAGCGCCTCGGCACCAAGACCGAGATCAAGAACCTGAACAGCTTCGCCAACGTGGAGCGCGCGCTCGAGTCCGAGCGCGCGCGGCAGCAGAGTCTGCTCGAACGGGGCGACAAGATCAGCCAGGTCACCCTGCTGTTCAACGCCGCGACCGGGCAGGTCCGGCCGATGCGCTCGAAGGAAGAAAGTCACGACTACCGCTATTTCCCCGATCCCGACCTGCCGCCGCTGGTCCTGACCCGCGAGTGGATCGACTCGGTTCGGGCCGAGCTGCCCGAGCTTCCGGCGGCCAAGCGCGCGCGGCTCGGCGTACTGGGGCTCACGCCGTATGACGCGTCGGTGCTGGCGAGCGAACAGGTCATCGCCGACTACTTCGAGGCCGTGGTCGCGGCGGGGGCGCCCTCCAAGACGGCAGCGAACTGGATCCTGGGCGAAGGCATGACGGCGTACCACGAGCGGGGCAGTTTCAGCGTGGCCCCGACGACGCTCGTGGAGCTGATTCGCCTGATCGACCAGGGCGTGGTGAGCCATCAGGCCGCGAAGAAAGTCTTCCTCGAGCTGGCAGCCAACGGCGGCGAGCCACGCCCGGTCGCGGAGCGGCTTGGATTGCTGCAGGTGCGCGACGTCGGCGAGCTGGAGCGCATGGTCGATCAGGTGCTCGCGACCCACCCGAAGGAAGTCGAGCGCTACCGCGGTGGCGAAACCAAGCTGCTCGGGTTTCTCACCGGGCAGGTCATGAAGCAGAGCGGCGGCAAGGCCGACCCCAAGGGCGTACAGCCGGTCCTGAAACGCAAACTGGAGGGTGTGTGACTGTCGCGATACGGTTGGGTGGCGTAGCGAAGGTCGAGAGCATCCGCGCGCAGTTTCCCGCGCTGGAGCGCCGGCACCGGGGCCAGCCGGTCGCGTACTTCGACGGACCCGGCGGAACCCAGGTGCCCACCGCCGTGGTCGCGGCGATGCAGGATTATCTCTTCCAGCACAACGCCAACACGCACTGGGCCTATCCGAGCAGCGCGGAGACCGACGCCCTGCTGGAGCAGGCGCGCGGGGTGCTGGCCGATTTCCTCAACGGCCGGCCCGACGAGATCGCCTTCGGGCTCAACATGACGACCTTGACCTTCCATCTGGCCCGCGCGTTAGGGCGGGAGTGGTCCGCCGGCGACGAGGTCGTCGTCACCGAGCTCGATCATCACGGCAACGTCGCTCCCTGGCAGGCCCTGGCGCGGGAGCGCGGGATCGTGCTGCGGACCCTCGAGCTCCGCGTGCAGGACGGTACGCTCGACCTCTCGGCGCTGCCGGCGCTGCTCGGCCCACGCACCCGGCTCGTCGCGATCGGAGCGGCGTCGAACAGTCTCGGCACCATCGTCGACGTCGCCGCGGCCTGTGCGATGGCGCGGCAGGCGGGGGTGCTCTCCTTCGTGGACGCGGTCCATGCCGCGCCCCACATCCTGCTCGACGTCCAGGCGCTGGGCTGCGATTTCCTGGCCGGCTCGGCCTACAAGTTCTACGGCCCGCACGTCGGTTTTCTGTGGGGCCGCAAGGCGCGCCTCGAGAGCCTCGACGTGCCCAAGCTGATTCCCGCTCCCGACAGCGCGCCCGAACGGATGGAGACGGGGACCCAGAACCACGAGGGCAACGTGGGCGCGGCCGCCGCGGTGGACTTTCTCGCCGGGTTAGGCAGCGGCCCGGCCCGCCGCCCCCGGCTCGCGGATACGTACGCCGAACTGCCCCCCCTATCCCTAGCGCCTCCCCGGCGAGTTGTGGAGCGGCCGGCCGGGGGCGACCGGGTGCGGCACCCTTCGCACCC
>CAYNNS010000027.1:0-18635 GCA_964398345.1 uncultured Gemmatimonas sp.
CCAATCCGCGGCGCACCATCCTGGTCGGGCACTGGAGCGGGGAAGAGGAGGGGGAAGTGGGCTCCAAGGCGTTCACCGAAGATCACCCGGAAGTGCTGAGCGGGCTGCAGGCGCTCTTCAACCAGGACAACGGCACCGGCCGGATCCGCAACATCGGCGGTGCGGGACTGGTGCACTCACCCGAGCACATCAACGCCTGGCTCGACCAGATCCCGGGCGACTGGAAGGCGCAGCTCAACTTCAACGGCCCCGGCCGCCCAGCCGGTGGCGGCAGCGACGACTTCTCCTTCGGCTGCCACGGGCTCCCCGCTTTCGGCCTCGGCGCCACGCCCTGGGACTACGGCAGCGTCACCTGGCACACCGAGCGCGACACCTTCGACAAAGTCGTGTTCGATGACCTCAAGTTCAACGCGACCCTGACGGCAATGCTGGTGTATCTCGCGTCCGAGGACCCGAGCCGGATTCCACTCGACCGCGTCGACCTCGCTTCGCAAGCCAACCCGGCATTCGGCGGCGGCCGCGGGGGGCAGGGGAACACCTGGCCGCTCTGCATGAAGGCGCCGCGGAGCACGGAGCCGAGGTTGAAGTAGGCATCAGTGGGTTACCCCTTGTTGGATTAGGTGTCAGTCGATTAGTCTATTAGTCGATTAGTCGATTAGTGGAACGTGGTTCACTAATCGCCTAATCGACTAATCGACTAATCGCCTAATCGACTAATGGCTGGCTCCGACCTCTACACCGGCTCCCTCGATCTCCTGATCCTCAAGGCCCTGAGCTGGGGCCCGCTCCATGGCTACGCCATCGGCCGCTGGATCCGGACCTCCACCGACGAATGGCTCACCGTTCAGGAAGGCGCGCTCTATCCGGCGCTTCACCGCCTCGAGCGCCGGGACTTTCTGGACGAGGAATGGGGGCTCTCCGACACCAACCGCGAAGCCAAGTTCTACAAGCTGACCCCCAAGGGCCGGCGCCACCTGCGCGACGAGATCGCGCGCTGGCACCGCTACTCCCGCGTGATGAACGCCGCGCTCGCGGCGGCGCGCCCATGAAGAAGTCCTTTCACATCAACTCTCCCGACGACGTCAAGCGCGAGATCGAGCTGCATCTGGAGCTCCGCGCCAAGGAATTCGAAGCCCAGGGCATGGCTCCGGAGCAAGCGCGAAGGGCGGCCCTCGCCGCCTTCGGGGACCGGGGTGCCATCGAAGGGGAAGTCCGCGGCCTTCGTAGCACCACGCTGCGCGAACGCCGGCGCAAGGACCGCCTCGGCGAGCTGACGCAGGACATCCGCCAGGCGCTTCGGGGCCTGCTGCGCACCCCCGGCTTTACCGTCGTGGCGCTGTTGACCCTCGCGCTCGGCATCGGCGCCAACTCCGCCATGTTCAGCGCCGTGCGCTCGGTGCTGCTTCGCCCGCTGCCCTATCCCGAGTCGGACCGCCTGGTGCAGCTCTGGACCGACCACAGGAGCAAGGGCCGCGCGACACCGGAGTGGCTCACGCCGCCGGAGTTCGAGGATTGGCAGCACTCCAACCAGACCTTCTCAGGGATGGCGGGCTATCAGGCCTGGGGGCCCAACCTCACCGGCTACGGCGATCCCGAATTCCTGCTCGGCGCCGCCGTCTCCTGGAACTTCTTCAACGTCATGGGGACCCGGCCGGCGCTCGGCCGGCTGCTGGAAGCCCGCGACGACGACGCGAACGCCGAGAAGGTCGTCGTGCTGTCGTACGATCTCTGGAAGCGGCGCTTCGGATCGGACTCGGGGCTCGTCGGCAAGCCCATCCAGCTCAACGCCGAGTCATGGACCGTCATCGGGGTGCTGCCCGCGGCCTTTCGTCCTCCGTTTGCTTCCGATCTCTGGCGCGCGGCCCGGCGGCCGGCCAACAGCGGCTGCGGCCGCGGGTGCATCGTGCTCCGCGCCATCGGCCGGATGAAGCCGGGGATCAGCTTCGCCGCGGCCAAGGCCGACCTCGACAACATCGCCGCGCGCCTCGCGCGGGATTACCCGCAGAGCAACGAAGGGGTCGGGGCCTGGCCCCTACCCCTCCACCGCCAGATCACCGGGCCGACCGAGACCCCGCTCGCGGCGCTCTCCGGCGCGGTGCTGTTCGTGCTGCTCATTGGTTGTGTCAACCTCGCCAATCTGCTCCTGCTGCGCGGCGCGGCCCGCTCCCGCGAGATCAGCGTGCGCGCCGCCCTCGGCGCGGGCCGGGGCCGGCTGGTGCGCCAGCTGCTCACCGAGAGCGGCGTGTTAGCCGGGATCGGCGGTGGCCTCGGCCTCCTGCTCGGCTGGTGGGGCAGCCGCCTCCTGGGCAGCCTGGTGCCGCCGAACGTGAGCGCGGTGCAGCAGATCCACCTCGACGGGGTGGTCGCGGCGTTTACCGTCGTGCTGTCGCTCGCGGCAGGCCTGCTCTTCGGGCTGGCGCCGGCGCTCTACGGCGCGCGCCCGGACCTGATGGGCGCGCTCAAGACCGCGGGCCGTGGTGAAGCCCGGCACGGTCACCGGCTGCGTGACGGCCTCGTCGTCGTGGAGCTCGCGCTCGCCGTGGTGCTGCTGATCGGCGCGGGGCTGCTCGGCCGGAGCTTTCTCCGCATGCAGCAGGTGGACCTGGGTTTCCGCAGCAAGGGACTGCTCACCGCCGCGATCGCCTTCCCTCGCGCGCGCTACCCCGAGCCGACGCGGGCCGTCACCGCCATTGAAGCGGTGGTCGCCCAGGTCCGGGCGCGCCCCGAAATCGCCGCGGTGTCCGCCGTGGATCAGCTGCCGCTCTTGAGCGGCGGCGATCAGGACGTGGATGTCGTTCCGGTGGGTGAGGAGCTGCCGGGCGGCAAGCCCTTCGACCTCTGGTACCGCACCGCGATGCCGGGTTACTTCAGGCTGATGGGAATGCGGCTCCTTGCGGGCCGCGAGTTCACCGAAGCGGACCGCGCGGGCGCAGCAAACGTTGGCGTGCTCAACGAGGCAGCCGCCCGGCAAATGTTCCCGGGCAAGAGCGCGCTCGGCCGGGAGCTCAAGAGCGGCGGCCAGCAGCTCACCGTGGTGGGCATCGTCGCGACGGCGCACCCCGACGGTCCTAACGCGCCGGTCAAAGCCGAGCTGTTCTTCCCTTACGCGCAATTCCCCACGCGAGGAGCCTTCCTCGTCATCGAGCCCCGGCGCGACAACGCCGCGGCGCTGGGCGCGCTGCGGGCCGCTCTCAAGCAAGTGGATCCCGAGGTCCCCCTGGCCGCCACGGCGACGATGGAATCGAGGTTGGGCGACGTGGTGGCCCTGCCGAGGCTCTACGCGCTGCTGGTGGCGTGCTTCGGTATTGCCGCGCTGGGACTCGCGGTGCTCGGCGTGTACGGGGTGATGGGGTACGCGGTCGCGCAGCGCCAGCGGGAAATCGGGGTACGCCTCGCGCTCGGCGCAGCCCCGGGAGCCATTCGCCGCCTGGTGCTTGGACAGGGCGGGAAGCTCGCGCTGATCGGGTTAGGCATTGGATTGCCCGCTGCCGGCCTCGTTGCGCTGCTGCTCAGGTCGTTGCTGTTCCAGATCCCGGCTATCGACGTCCCGACCTTCCTCGGTGTGGGCGTATTGCTGGGGGCCATGGCGCTGCTGGCGTGCTGGCTCCCGGCTCGTCGAGCGATGCGGGTGGATCCCCTCGTGGCGATCCGGGAGGAATAGTTTCCGCTTACGGAATGCAGGCGAGCTTGAAGTCCACCCTGCCAAAGGCTCCCTCAGGTACCGTTGCGACCTTCTGATTCCACCCGTTTCCCAGGGGGAACCACCCGGAACAGAACGAGCCACCTCCGAAATGCGGAGTCTGCACCGCGACCGTGTGATTCCCCGGCGCTATCGGGCTGACGATGGCGTATCCATTCGGGTTCACGATCTGGTCCGGGCCGTCATCCACCCGCATCACAAAGGTCATGTCTGCCGGCCAACCGCTCCCGGACAATTGAGTGGTCAGTGTTACCAGCAGCCCGTCGGTCGGAACGCTCGGACAGGTGACTCTGAACGCGAGGTTGGTCACGTTGCCATTCTCAATCCCCACTCTGGCCGCGTCCGAGCCCAGTACCAGACAGTAGGGTGCGAGTCCACTCAGATAGACCGTATAGGTTCCAGCGGGAAGCTGCAGACTCACCGCGTCGTTCGCTCCAATGGGACGAGTCGATTGCCCTGCGATTGCGAGGACGTAGCCGTCGGGATCCATCGCGTTCCCGACGCTGGTGACGGTCACCCTCAGCTCACCGGTACTCGAGGCGTCTCCGGTCGTGAACGGAACCGTAACCTCCGCTTCGAGCTGCTCTCCATCCTGATCTCGAATACCCGACGTAACGACCAGAAGGTGCTCGCTCGAAGCCGTCAGCGGCTGGGCGGGAGTGAACACTACTGAGGCGTGCGTGTCATCCAGGTACGCGATCTGTCCCGAGACGATCGTCGAACCCCGCGTGAGCGTGAGCGCGCCGCTGGTGAGCGAGCTCGCCGCAATCGGCTCGCTGAAGATCACGACGATGGAGGCATTGAGCGGAACATCCCGCTTGTGCGGACTGGGATCGGTTCGCACGACCTTCGGCCGCGCCCGGACGGGAACGACCGTAAGGAATCGCTCTTGCCCGCCGGTGCTCAGGCTGACCACGATTTCGAGGGTGTCGCCAACCTGCGCCGGAATCGCCGTCGGGTCGAGGCCTCCGTCCACCAGGCCCGCGGCCACACTTTGTCCAGTGCGCTTGTCACCAATGGCGGCGGAGAGGCCGTTCGGGATGGTACCCGTCGGAAGCGAGATGTAGACCACGTTCTCCATGTCATTCCCGGCCGAAGGAGCCGCCGCCCGCAGCGCTGGACTCGCCACGGGGTTGGAGACCAGGAACGGGGAGCCGGAAGCATTGGGTTCCGTCGTGCTACAGGCGGCCAGACCAGTGCCGGCGAGTACTGCGAGGTCAATCAGCCGCACCCGTGACTCCTGTTCGAGTCGGAGCTTCCCGTTCTCTGGTCATACGTCACCGGACCGCGAAATTGCTCAGCCGGGTTACTGGCTCGCCCTGAACGATATATTGGCGCCGTGGAAGCCTGGCTCGAACAGCTCGCGGCAGGCAACGGCGAAACCGCCTGGGACCTCTTCACCCAACGCTATCGCCGGCTGATCCTCGCCACCATCCGGCGTCTCCTGCACGACAATGACGCCGTGATGGAGGTGTTCGCCGGGATCTGCGCTGCTCTCATCGCCAACGACTTCGCCCGCTTGCGCCGGTACTCGGCAGACACGCCGGGAACAGCCAGTGTATCCACCTGGCTGGTCGTCGTGGTCCGGAACCTCGTCGTCGATTGGCTGCGCAAAAGGGAAGGGCGTGCCGGATTGCGCATCCCCGCGGACCTCACCGGCCTGCACCGCGAGATCTACTCCACGTTGTGCCTCGAGGGACTCGCTCCGGCTGAGGCGTTCGAGAAGCTGCGCTCCCGGGACGCTTCCCTGACGTTTCCGGGATTCCTTCGAGAGATCCGCGCGGTACGGCGATCCCATCCCTGTCCGGAGCAGCTGCCCAGCCGGCAGCCCGAGCCGCTTTCTCTCCAGCCCGAGATCGCAGTGCCTACAGCCGACCCTGCTGAGGTCGCTGATCTGGCGGCCCGGCTGACGTCCGCGCTCACCACCCAGCCGGTGGATGTCCGTCTCGCGATCCAGCTCTTTGTGGTCGATGAGCTGCCCGCGGCCCAGGTCGCCGGGCGGGTCGGCTGGCCCAATGCCAAGGCGGTGTACAATCGCGTGCGACGAGCGCTCGAAGCGATGCGAGCCGCGCTCGAGCGTGAGGGGGTGGGCCCTGGCGACCTCTGATGAGCAAATCGGCATGCCGCCGCCGTATCACCCCGACATGACGTCGCTTCCCGTCGGAGACTTGTTGCGCCTTGGCCTGGCAGGTGTTCCTGTCACTGCAACGGCATGTCTCGACGAGCTCGCTCTCGCCGCAATCGTAGAGGGAACGCCTGCGAATCCCGACGCCTTAGCGCACCTCACCACCTGCGGCAGGTGCCGGCGCCGGCTCGCGGCCGCGGTTGTCCTGCTCGGTGACCCGGAGATCGTCGTTGCGCTACCGTCCAGTCGCCCCCGGCGCTCTCGCAGGATTCCGGCATTACTGGGCGTCGGCGCGCTGGCTGCGACGCTGCTCCTCGTGTTGTTCCGGCCCAGAGCCGCCAGCGGTCCCGAGGTGCTGCGCGATCCCGCCCTCACGGCCGCCGCGGCTCCGGTCCTGCGCGAGCCTCTGGGCGAAGTGTCTTCTACTCAGGCACACGAGCTCGTCTGGAGCCGCGTCGACGGGGCCAGCAGTTATCGGGTGACCCTGTTTGACTCGACCGGGACCGTGCGCTTCGAGGAACAGCTGGCCGACACCAGTGTCACTCTGCCGGATTCGCTCCGCCTGATCCCCCGGTTCGCGTATCTCTGGCGAGTCGAGGCCCGCACGGAGTGGGAGCGCTGGTCGGCTTCGTCGCTGCATGAGTTCCGGATCGTTCCCCTCCCGGGGCCCGTTCCACGGATCGATCGGCCCGCGCCCGCAACGGTACCAGTCCCGAGCCCATCCTCCGACGAGCTCCGCGTGGCGTTCCGCGCCGCTCTGGCGGCCGGTCAATGGGATGAAGCGCGGAAGTTGGCCGAGTCGTATCAGGTCGGCTGGAGTGATGATTTCCTAAACCGCGAGCTCTCCCGCTTCCTTCGCTGGTCGACTGCCCAGCGCTCCAGCAAGCTGTGGGTCGACAGCGTCCGTCTCGCGGGCAACGCTGTGTACGGACGCGGTGGGCCGCTGGCGGCAATCGCGGTCTGGCGCCCGGCGCTCACCCGCGCGCTTGCCATTCGCGATTCTTCGGGTAGTGCGGCACTGCTCGGCAACATCGGCGCCGCCTTTTCCCGCGAGGCCCTTCCCGACAGTGCGCTCTCCTACCTAATCCGCGCGCGCCAGCTCGCCGAGGCGGTCGGGGATCGCCGCGTCACCGCCAACGCGTTGTCGGAGCTCGCCGGCGTGAGCGAGGTTCGTGATCCGGCCGCCGCGCGGGATCTCTACGCGCAGGCCGTCACGCTGCACCAGAAAATCGGCGACTCGCGCGGACTCGCCGCGGACTACAACAACCTTGCCGCGCTCTTTCGCACCGCGGGGGACCGGGACGCGGCCCGCCGGCGCTACGAGGCCGCGCTCGCGCTGAACCGTGCTGCCGGACGCAGCGGACCGGCGGCGACCAACCTCGTCAATCTCGCCGGTCTCGCCGCGGAGGTCGGTGCCTTTGGCCGCGCCGCCGCGGACTATCAGGAAGCGCTTGCCACCTGGCGCCTCACCGCCGATTCAGCCGAGATGGCGAGCGCGCTGGAAGGTCTCGGGGAGCTGAGCCTGCGCCGGGGTGACTATCCGCAAGCCCAGGAGAGCTTCAGGTCGGCGCTCTCCACCGTGGATCGTACCGGCCCCGCAGCCGACGCCGTGCGGCTCCGGCGGCGGCTTGCGGCGACGCTCTCCGCGCAAGGTCTCCTGCAGGACGCTCTCGATACGCTGCGTCGCGCCGAAGAGCAGGCGGACGCGCTGCGTCTGCAGCCGGGGGTGCGCTCCGGTCTGACGCTTGCCCGGGCCGACCTCATGTGGCAGCTGAATCGTCGCGAGGACGCGAAAGCGCTCTTTACCCGGGCGGCTGAGCTCTCCGATCGCTCGGCGGATCTCGCAGGGGCGGCGGCAGCGCGCGAGGGACTCGGAAGCCTGTATCTCGACGAGGGCGATCTGATTCGTGCGACGGCGCTCCTCGAAACCGCCCTGCGGGCCCAGTCCGCCCGTCAGGATGACCGGGCCGCCGCACTAACCCGCATGACCCTCGCCGGCCTTGCCGCGCGACGCGGCGACACCGCGGGGGCACATCGGCTGCTCAGCCAGTCCGTCGCCGAGCTCGTGCGCCTGCGCGATCCGGTTGCGCTCGCCGCGGTGTGGGGACGGCAGGCCGAGCTCGAGGCCGCAGGCCACCGTTTCGCCGCGGCGGAATCCCTCTATCGCGCGGCGCTCTCTCGGGTCGGTACCCGGAGCATTCCGGACGTCACCTGGCAGCTCCATGCCGGGCTTGCCGGGGCCCGTGCTTCCCTAGGCGCCAAAGACGATGCGGCGAGTGAGCTCCACACAAGTATTGCCGACATCGAGCGCGTGGGACGCTCACTGCGGCTGCCGGAACGCCGGTCTAGCGCCCTGGCGGACGAGTGGCAGCCTTATCGTGCGCTTGCGGAGCTCGAGCTTGGCCGCGGCCACATCGCGGAGTCGTTTACCGCGAGTGAGGCGCTGCGGGGCCGGGAGCTGGCAGAGCAGCTCTCCTATGGCCGGGTCCGCGCGCCGCGCGATACCACTGCGGCGCTCATTGAGCGTGAGCAGGATCTCCGCCGTCGGATCGCCGAGCTTGCCGGGGCGCTCGAAGACACCGTGGGCCCCAGTACGTCGCTGCGCGGGCCGGAGCTCGGCAGGGCAGGGCTGGTGTCGCGCGAGGCGCTCCTCCAGACCCAGGCCGAGTACTCCGCGCTCCGGCTGGAAATCCAGGATCGCGCCCCGCGGCACGCGGCACTCCTCGCCGTGGAGCCCGCATCGTGGCAGCGCGTGGCCCAGCGGCTGCGTCCCGATGAGGTCATGCTCGAGTATCTGCTCGGCGATTCGGGTGTCGTGGCCTACGCGATTACCCGTGACACCCTCCTGGGAATCCCGCTCACCGTCTCACCTCACGATCTGATCCGGAGGGTGGAGTTCGCGCGGGCCGCCCTGCAGCCCCGCGGCTCCTCGCTCGATGGCCTGTGGCGGGCTCCACTGCGACAGCTCTACCGCGACTTGCTCGAAGCGGTAGAAGCCAGCGGCATTCTTGCCGGCAAGCAGAGTCTGATCTTCGTGCCCCACGCCGAGCTCCATTACCTGCCTTTCGCGGCGCTCATCGATCGCGACGGCCCCCCGCACTACCTGATCCAGCGCTACCAGCTCTCCTTCGCTCCGTCGGCCTCGGTATGGCTGACCCTGCGCGACCAACGGAACTCGGCCGGCCACGGGGTGCTGGCGCTCGCCCCCGAGCCTGAGCGATTGCCATCCTCGCGCGAGGAAATGGGAGCGATCGGATCACTCGAGCATGGCTCGAGCATCCTCGTGGGCAAGGCCGCGACGGAAGCGGCGTTCTGGCGAGAGGCGACAGGGAAGCGGGTTATTCACTTTGCGACCTACGGCGTGCTCAACAAGCAGAATCCGCTCTTCTCGTTCATCAAGCTGGCAGCCGGCGAAGGCAACGATGGCCGCCTGGAAGCCCACGAAGTGTATGGGGCGGGCTTGCGGGCCGACCTCGTCGTGCTGGCTGCCTGTCAGACTGCGCTGGCGTCGGGAGCGCTGACCGATATCCCGCCGGGGGATGATTGGGTCGGGCTCACCCGTGCATTTCTCGCTGCTGGCGCGGGTCATGTCATGGCGAGTCTGTGGGCCGTGCAAGACCGCGCGACCGCCGACCTGATGCAACGCTTTTACCAGCGGTACGCGTCCGGGCAGGATGCCGCTCGCGGTCTCGCGGAGGCACAGCGCGCCATGCTCGCCGTTCCGCAGACTTCGCATCCGTTCTACTGGGCGGCATTCGAAGTGATTGGAGGACGCTGATGCCTCGCAACATTCGAGCGCCGGGCTCCGCTCTGCTCCAACCTGGATTCGCTGAGGGCAGTCCTTAGAAGAGTTTGTGGAAAATGCGCAGCTGAAAACTGAGGGACTGCTTCGCCGGGACGCGCCCCTCACCCGAACCCACCACCCACTCGCCGCGGAGCACCGCCTCGAGCGGTACCCCCACGCTGCCGTCCTTGCGCACCCCATCGTGTACCAGGCTGAGCGCGGCGGAGAGCACTGTCCCGTTCTCTTTGGAGCCGAGCGCTAGCACGTCGGGCGTCGTCCCCGGGATCGAGTCCTGCCCGATGACGTACTTGTACGTGTCGGCGCCCTTCATCCAGTGGCGGATGCCTCCCACGATGGAGAAGTGCGAGGCGATCCGGACCCAGGGCTCCAGCACGCCTTCCACGATTTCTCCCGGGTTGCGCTCCACGCCGGCGAGCGTGCTCGCCGGGGCGATCGGCTGGTCGGGCGGGCTGATCCGGCGGCTCTGCCGGCCGGGAAGCTGCAGCACGTAGCGGGCAGTAACCCGCGCGCCGACGCGGCTCCCGCCGACGTCGGTCACCAAGTCGCCCTGGACGTCGGGCTGGCGGTCGCCGGTTCCCAGACCGAACAGCGACGCGGGATCGGGGAGCTTGCCGGTGCGGAGTCGCGCCGTGCCCTGGAGGGCGGAGCGGAGCAGCAGTCCCCCATTCTTGGGGCGACGGTCGAGCCAGGTGAACGCCGCACCGACCTCGATGTCGCCGATGTAGCGCAAGATGGGAGGCTCGAACGGCTGGGCCTGGACCGGTCCGTCGGGGTCCGTGGCGTACTTCTCCAGCGCGTCGTGGGGCACACCCGCGGTGGGGAACACCGGGGCGCTGGTAAATCCCGTGATGTTGAGGCTGCCAGTCAGCTTGGCGCGAAGCGAATCCACGCTGCCGTTGATTGCGCTCGCGGCTCCGCTCCCAGCCAGCGGAATGAAAGTCGAGTTCCCGAAGAACCCAGTGAGATCGTTCTGCAGAGCGTTACCGCGGGCCAGTGTTGCCTGCGCGAGCTGGAGGAGCTGAGGGTTTCCGTTGTAGTCGCCGTTGCGGATCTTGGCGTCAAGTGAGCTGAGCGCAGCCCCGAATTGGAGAAAGAAGCTGGTTTGTGCGCCGCCGTTGCCGGTGCCGAACTTCGGATCCGCGGGATTGAACCCCACCGTCGCATTCGTGGAGTCGACGCTGACGATGTCCTGGACCCGCACCCGCACATACGGGATGTTGCCGAACACGGTGAGCCGGCTGGTCAGACCGTACGCCGCGCCGATGCTCTCCGTCCCTACGTTCACCAGCTCGTGCGCCGAGGTCTTGCCGAGGGAGAGCGATACCGATGCGGCACCGGTAATCGCCTTGAGGCGCCGTTCGACTTCGCCGAGGCTCGGCAGCCAGGCGCCTGTCGCTGGGTCGCGGATGAAGTCGCCGGCGGCATCGAGCTTGGTGCCCGAGAAGTAGGTCTTGTCCCAGTTGTCGAAGCGGCCGCCGAACTCGAGCCGGACCATCCCCTTGGGTGCGGAGAGCGGCGGCAGCTGCGCCGCCAGGGGGGCGGGGGCGGCGAAAAGCAGAGCGGGGAATAGAAGGACGAGTGGCGGCCGGGGGCGAGGCATGTCGCCGGAAATTCGCGGGTCGGCCCCCCCACCCGCAATGCCGGTCTCTGGCTTTCGGGCGGCGACTCCCTAGATTCGCGGTGGCAGGCCTCCGGGGTCAGGCCATGTCAGGTCGCGGTCGCAAGCTCCGCAAGAACAAGATCGAGCAGCTCGCGGAGCTCCAGGTGCTCTGGCGGGGCATCGCCTTTCACGCGAAGCAGCACCGAGGCCACTGGCAGCTCAACGCGGAAGCGAAGACCTAGGCGGGACCCGAGGTCATCGAGTACGAGCCCTGGTCCGCCCTGAGGAGCGCATTCGTCAGTGGGTGGACCAGAACGTCGTGATCTAGCAGGACCTCCTTTGCGCATCAACAGTCTTTTCCTCGCGGTTTTCCTCGTAGCCTGTACCGATTCCACCGAGCCGGTGATCCGCGTCGTTTCGGTGACGGTCAGCCTTCAGTCCACCGAGCTCATGGTTGGGCAAACCACCCAGGCCTCGGTGACCACCAGGGACGCGGCTGGTGTGGAGCTCAACGGCCGGAACGTTACCTGGTCGACCGGGCAGCCGGCACTCGCTACTGTGAGCGCCACTGGTCTCGTCACCGCGCTGACGATGGGCTCGACCACGGTGATCGGCACCAGCGAAAAGCAATCGGGGAGTGTTGCGCTCGCCATCGTCCCGCCGCTCGCGTTGGGTGGCGGCACCAAGGTGATCGGCCGGGACATCGGCTCCGGCATGTTCCGCAGCAACAACCCGTTGTCTGCCAATTGCTACTGGGAGCGGCTGCGCGGGCTCGGCGGCACCCAGGCAGAGGTCATCGCGAAAGACGGCGGGCCGGGCCCGGCAGTGGTGGTCATCGCGGGCAACGACCGCGGCTTTGGCTCGACTGGCTGCGCCACCTGGACCAAGGTTGCGGGCGATCCGATCACCACGAACAAGACGGCGCCGTTCGGGGCCGGAAGCTTCATCGTGGGTACCGACATCGCGGGCGGCACCTGGCGCTCCGACGCGGTCGGAAGCGAGTGCTACTGGGCCCGGGTGCGGGCGTTCTCCGGGTTACTCGATGACATCCTGAACAACTACTTCGGGACCAGTCCGGTCACCGTGACTATTTCGGGAACGGATGCCGGGTTCCTGTCGCGCCGCTGCGGGACCTGGACCAAGATCGGATAACTGCTATGGAATGCGCAGCGCCCCATCCCACCCGCCCTGGGTAAACGGCAACTGGATGACATCCTCCGTTGCCACGTCGATCAGATCCAGTCTGCCGGGTTCTTCCACCACCAGGAATCGTCCATCGGGAGACCAGGAGAGACAACACGGCACGAAAATGCGCGACGGAACAATCTTGCGGAGCAGCTGGCCCGTGGGGCTGTAGAGCAGAATCCCATGATCCAGCCCCGCCGCGACCGCGATGAGGTCTCCCACTGGAGACCACCTCGGAGCGATCGTAGGAAAGGGCAGGATCGCGCGGGTGCCGGTATTCAGGTCGACGATGGCGGCGGTCCCCGTCGCCGGAAGTGCGTAAGCGACCCGAACGCCATCCGGCGCGACGGAGTACATGCCGAACTCCGAATCCGGCAGGTGGAGCTCGACCGCGACTCCGCCGAGTTGGTCGGTCTGGTACAAGCCGTAGGTATGAGTTGCTGGACGGTACCCTCGGAAGTAGACCCGTTGCCCATCCGCCGACACCGTCGGTTCGTCCGCTTGGGTCACGCCATTCGGAAGCGCGGTCAGGAACGGGGAGGTTGCCGCACGCGGGCGAACCCGAACAAGCTCGTGTAGATCAAACGCCAGGATACTGCCATCAGCCAGCCAGTAGGAAGCCTGCGTGGTGGAGAAGAAGAGCACGGAGTCTTGCCCTGAACCATCCAGCTTTGCGGTTCGAAGCATCCCCCCTGAGGTCCAGACCATCGTCCCCTCAGGTACCACTCCCAAGAGGGCCGTGTCGGCGATTGCGCCCGCTCGCGCCACGATGCGGGCCAACCCAGGCGACAACGCCGTTGCCTGCGTGGAGTTCATTGACGCGATGCTGCCGGGGCTCGACCACAGCGGGAGTGTCGGCAAGACATGTTCGTGTCGGTCCACCGCGAGTCCGCTGTACTCCTGGCGGGCGCCCACCGTGACGAGGCTGTAGAGTGGCTGTATTTGCACGTGGGCAGGAGCCCCGGCGAGGATCTGGAAGTACACCGTGTCCCTCGCGGTGTTTAGCGTGCCCACCGCGATGACGCTGCCTGCACCTAGGTTGGGGCCAAGACGCACGTTGATCTCGGCGTGCCCGGCGCTATCGGTTGCGGTGAACTGATGCTCGATGAAGGTCGGATTCTCGTCATTCGATACCAGAACGAAGTCCCCACCGAAAAAGCCAATCCTGGCACCTGATGCCGCGTGTCCATCACTGCCCAACGCAAGAACGCCAAGGCGCTGCGCGAGAATCGCATCAATGGTATCGGCCTGGCCCCCACCGCTCACGAACCGCAGGCTCGCGACAGGTGCGGGCGGGGGAGGCGGCGGTGGCGGTGGCGGTGGTGGCGGTGGTGGTGGCGGCGGGGGCGGCGGCGCTGGAGGAAGCGGCGGTGGTGAAGGAGGGACCGGCCCAACGCCTGATCCTGAGCAGCAGACGACGAGTAGACTCACTGACAGGGCCAACCAGAGGGGCCTCCCCCGAGTCGCAGTCCTCCCGAATTCCCGCCCTCGCGGCCACCTGATCATCCTGCAGTATATCCGGAGCCTGAAGTGATCGCGTCGACCAGAGAGAGCGCGCGCGATCCAGGATATCGTAACGGCACCGCGCCCATCTGAAGGCCCAACGTGTTTGACTGTACGGTATCTTTCGAGTTGTTGTCCTCGCCGGGGTGGCGAAACTGGCAAACGCAAGGGACTTAAAATCCCTTGGGAGCAATCCCTTGCGGGTTCGATCCCCGCCCCCGGCACTCCTTGTTGGTTGAAGGACTTGGGGCTTAATGACTTCTCAGAGCGCGTTGCGATTGTGCTTGTGCTCGCTTGCAATAGGCCTTGGTGCCGCGACTACTTCTTGTCGCGGGCTTGATGGGTGCAACGCTGATCTCAGAATCACGTTAACTCCCAAGTCAATGGCTCTAGATGTAGGTCAATCCTTCTCGCCGACTGTTCAACTGCTTGGTTGCGGTGGAGCAGAAATATTGAGCGACGAGATTGCTTGGACTACGACTGATCCCCTGACGCTACAGGTCGATTCCGGAACAGGACGCACTCTGGCATTAAGGTCGGGGTCCGCTGAAGTGCGTCCGATTGGTCAACGGTACGGAGGACTTGGCCAAATCCCGGTTACCGTACATTGATTCGGAGTTGTTGGTTGTCAGAGTCGGACTAGTTAGGGTTCGATCCCCGCCCCCGGCACTAATCCTCCTTCGTCGTTCCACATGTCAACTTGTGGATCGCGCGGGTCAGCTCCAGCAACTGGCGAGAGAGCGCCAGCAGCTCCTCGTTCTGTTTGGTCGCCAGCCCCGAGAGCTTCAGCAGGTCTTCGTTCTGTCGCTCCTCCTGCTGCACCAGCTGCCATTCGTGATCCGCCATCGCCTTGCGCTTCTCATCGGCCCGGTTCTGGCTGATCAGCACGAAGGTCGAGAGAAAGATCGCCTCGAGTGACACGATCATCGTGAGGAGGCCGAAGGGGAACTGCTCCACCCGTAAGGCGATCCAGATGATGAACCAGACTACGTGGATGTAGATGAACAGCATCGACCCCGAGAACCGGGTGATCGCATCGGCGACCCGGTTCTGGAGGCTCTGGCTGCGGGTATCCTCGTGCTCGAGCAGCGCCGGGTGGTGCGTCCTGGTCCTTTTGACCCGCGTCACGTGACCTCCTGGGAGTCGGTCCTGACTAGCAGAATAGCCTGGAAGCAAGAGTCGCGGACCGAACGGCATTGGGGCCGGTCGGGTGCGCACGAGGACCGGCCGCCCGATCCGAGTGTCCACTTTTGGAGAAAACCGTCCTCGCCAGGTGACACGCTTCGTTTGTCCCGGTTACCGCGATCGCAGTCGGTGCAGGCGGTCCGGCGGTCCGGCGGTCGGAGGCTTTCCTCTTGGGTCACAAGGACTTGCCCACTCTGACGGGGGCTGTACGGGGCCGACTCGGACTCGCGTAACCCGGCCCGTTCTGTCACGGCCCGATCCTTGATTACTGCTCCCGCGACCATCGCCCGTGAGGACGCGATGAACGCGAAAGTTCGCCGGAAGCTGGAGCAGGCTGGTCGGGTCCACGAGTTCGCCAAGAGCCACCCCCCGTCCAACCTGGGCCAGCTGGCCCTGATCGCCAGAATGGAAGACCGCCTGAGCCAGGCCACGGTGTTGGCGGGGATCGAGCAGCAAGCTCACATTGCCGCCCGGACCGCCGCCAGCGAGCGCGTGTGGCGCTGACCGAGCACGGATTGACTGTTGGTCTCCTCGATGAGCTGGATGGCTTGATGGCAGAATTGGAGAAGAACTCGGTGGCGAAACGCACCGGTACCCAGGGCCATATGGTGGCCCGTGCCGGGCTCGAACGGCTCGGCTCCGAGCTTGTCGGTTTCGTCCGCGTGCTCGACGGGATCTACCGCTGCTCCTCCGATACGGACGAAGCGCTGCTCGCGGCATGGCAGCTTGTCTGTGCGACAACTCCCGGCGCCGCACGGAGCCGTACCAAGCCCGTCGAGCCTATGTAGGCTAGCCGCAGAACGCCGGTGTGGGGTCGAGCCGGGGCGATACCGAGCCGGAGAGCGTGTCGAACCTGTAGCTCACCTTCACGATGCTGTCGGAGCCCAGCGCCCCGAAGCTGACGCTGGTCGTGACGGAGGGACGACAGTCGCTCTCGGTGACGCAGTTACTCGCCGACCCGAGCTGCGCCGAGTTTTCCAGCGTGAAGCTGTGACCGAGCACGTCATCGACCGCCCGGTACACCGAGATCATGCGATAGGGCGGGCTGGGGACGGCCGCCTCGATCGGATGGTCGCTCAGGTACAGCGTCACTGCGGGGCCGTCGAACGGGGCGCAGCTCCGCGCAAGCCTCGCGTAGAGCGCCGGCTGGGCGGGACCCTCCGTCTGGCAGGCGGGCGCGAGCCAGCACAAGAGCGCGGTGAGCTTGAGGGAACGAATTCTCATGACAACGAGAATGATGCGCGAACCGCCTAGAGCTTCACAACCTCCCGCTCAAAGCTCCGCCGTACTCCCGGGCTCCTGAGGTAAACAATCAGCGTCAAGGCAATCGGGACTCCAATGAGCGTCACCGCCCGGTGCCGGACCACCGCGGTTACCGTGTCGGCAACCAGGTTGATCGCGAGCCCCGCGATCGCCATGACCCGCGCCCACGGCCGGCCGGTCCAGAGTCCCCACGCCACCAGCCCGCACGCCAGCGATACCGCGGCCATGAGCAGCACCGCCCACCCGCCCAGCTTGAGCAGCCCGGCGTGCCCCTCCGGATTCAGCCGCCAGACGGCATCCAGCCCGGTTCCGGGCCGGAACAGCGTGACCGCTGCGAAGCCAGCGGCGACGGTGCCAAACCCCGCCAGACACGCCAGCGCCCGAATGCCTCGGCTCATCAGAACTTGACCAGCAGGGCGAAGGTGGCGCGCGTCTCCTGCTTGCGGAGGTCGGGGGTGAATCCTGGCACCGCCGATCCGGGAGAGCCGGTATTGCCGCCCTCCGGCGTCACTCCGCCGCTCCCGGCGAAATAGCGCACGTTCGCGGCGCGGTGGTTTGCTTCCAATCGAAAGGTGACGAAGTCGTCGGGCATGAGGTCGAGAGTCACCGAGGTATCCCACGCCTTGAATGGGTCGCCTGGGTTGGTCGAGAAGTAGGGCGTCCCCGACGTCGCGGTGGCGCCGTTGATCGGCGGCAGCAGCACCAGGTACCGCCCCGGATTGGTCATCGCCCCGCCTCCCAGCGTCAGCCCAACCCGCTCCTTCGCCAGCCAGACGCGATTGTAGGCCATGAACCCCAGGAAGTATTGTGACCCGCAGCTCACGCCGCCGCCGCGCTCGCAGCCGGCATCCAGTGTCAGCGAGAACGCCGCCCGGCTGAGCGAGGCCTTCGGCTGGTCACGGTATTTGACCTGAATGCTGTTGTCCGAATGCATCCGGCTCCGCCCGGGAATGCCCAGCCAGTCCTTCCCCCAGTACTGGTTGCCGAGGATCGAGACGCTCGCGTTGGGCCTCCAGAGCAGCTGCACGCCTAACCCGGGCGCCGAATTGAACATGCCGTACGACTGCCAGCCGTTCACCAGCCAGGGCTCGATCTTGAGCTTGTCGCTGGGAAAGAGCTGCACCCGCACGCCGTTGAAGAACCACGGCGTGTTGGACGACACGTACGAGGGCTGGTACGCCCAGTTGTCGAAGTTGTAGTAGCTGAACAGCCCGACATACGACATGAAGATGCCGGCGTCGACGTTGACGCCGTGCAGCGCGTCGAAGTGATAGCCGCCGTACGCCTCCGAGAGGTAGCGGTAGGCATCGGCCAGGTTCCACTGGCCCCGCGACGGGCTGGCGTCGTTGCGCGGCGTCATCGTCGAGTAGAGCCCGAACTGGGTCATCAGCCGCCCGCGCGCGTGCGCGGTATGGAAGTCTCCCCCGATGCCGAGCTGCTGGACCTGTACCTCGCTGGTCCGGCCGCTCTCGGAGCTGCCGCTCAGCGTGTGATCGGAAGGATGGTTGAAATCCATGATGTAGGTGACGTCGGCGCGGAACTCCCCCGTGAAATACTTCGAATCGAGCACCGCGCTCTTCTGACGGCTGTTGCCGTTGAGCCAGCTCCAGTCGGCGAAGGCGAAGGGCGGCTTCACCGGCGCCTTGGTCAGCGCCAGCTGGAGCAACACACTCGTCAGCATTCAGCCCTCGGCTTCCTTGAGGCGATACCCGATGCCGGGCTCGGTGAGCAGCAGCCGGGGGCGGGTGGGATCCCGCTCCAGCTTGTGGCGCAGCTGGGCCATGTAGACCCTGAGGTAATGGGTCTGCTCGACGTAGTTGGCGCCCCACACTTCTTGGAGCAGCTGGCGATGGGTGAGCACCCGCCCGGCGTGCCGCAGCAGGGTGAGCAGCAGCTTGTACTCGGTGGGGGTGAGGTTGATTTCCTCGTTGGCGCGAAACACCTGGCGCCGCACCGCATCCACGCTCACGTCCCCCGCGAGCAGGAGCGGCTCCTCCAGGGCGTCGGGCGGTAGCGTGGAGTGACGCAACGCCACCCGGATCCGGGCCAAGAGCTCGGCCGCGCCGAAGGGTTTGGTGAGGTAGTCGTCCGCCCCCATATCCAGCAGCGCAACCTTCTCGTGCTCCTGGCCCCGCGCCGAGAGGATGATGATGGGTGCCTTCGTGGTGCGGCGGAGCTCGCGGGTTACCTCCCTGCCATCCCGGTCCGGCAACCCCAAATCGAGCAGGATGACCTCTCGACCGCGGACAATGCGGCCATGCTCGCCGAG
>CAYNNS010000028.1:0-5177 GCA_964398345.1 uncultured Gemmatimonas sp.
CGCACGAACCTGGATCTCGAGAAATACTCGCAGCAGTCCGGGGTTGCCCCGGCACGGCTCGTGAGGCTCGAGCGTGGGGATGAACGCCAGCATGTGCCCCAAGGTGGGCAGGAAGAGATCGCCGCGGGGCTCGTTGGGCTTGGGTTCGAGCGCGAAGCAGAGCTGGTAGCGCTGGGCGCGCACGTATTCGCAGAGGAAATTGATCGCTTCGCGCAAGCGCTTGAGCGCCTCCTGAGGGTCCTTCGCGGCATTGCTCTCTCCGCCCTCGCGCCCGCCCCAGAAAACGTAGACCTCGGCGCCGAGCGAAACGCCAAGGTCGATGGCGCGGAGGGTCTTCTGCAGCGCGTAGCGGCGTACCCGCGCATCGTTGCTCGTAAAGGCGCCGTCGCGAAAGACCGGGTCGGAAAACAGGTTCGTGGTCGCCATGGGAACCTTGAGCCCCGTGGCGGCGAGGGCGGCGCGAAACTCCCGGATAATGCGCTCGGCATCCGCAGTGGAGCTGTCACGCGGGATCAGATCATCGTCGTGGAAGTTGACGCCGTAGGCGCCCAGCTCGGCGAGCCGCTCCACGATGCGGACGGGGGAAAGCGCGGCGCGGACCGGGTCACCGAAGGGATCGCGTCCGGGGTTGCCCACGGTCCACAGCCCGAAGGTGAAGTGATGCTCGGGTTTCGGCGTGTAGGCATCGGACACGCGCGATAAGTGCTATCATGCTATCGCCTTGTCAAGCGGATTCGGAATGGTCTGGGAACAGCGCTGGCATCCGCTCCGGCAGGAGTGGGTGATCGTTTCGTCGCACCGGAACGAGCGGCCCTGGCAGGGCGAGCGGGTCGAGCCGGCGCAGCGGCGGCTGCCCGCCTTCGCTCCCGACTGTCATCTCTGCCCGGGCAACCAGCGAGTCTCGGGCCAGCGTAACCCGCAATACACCGGCATCTTCGCGTTCGACAACGATCACCCCTGCGTGTCCCTTGACGCACCGGAAGCCGCGCCGGCCTCAGGCCCGTACCGGAGCGAGCCGGCTCGGGGCATCTCGCGGGTGGTCTGCTTTACGCCCCGGCACGACGTCACCCTGGCCGAGCTGCCGGAAGCCGAGGTGCTCGGGCTGCTGGAAGCGCTCCAGGAGCAGTGTCGCGAGCTGGGCGCGCGCGACGGAGTGCGCCACGTCCTGGTCTTCGAGAACAAGGGCGAGGTGGTGGGAGTGAGTAACCCGCATCCCCACTGCCAGATCTACGCCACCAGCTTCGTCTTTCGCAGCATCGCGGTCGCCGCCGAGTCCCAGGCGCGCTACCTGGCGGAACACGGCCGCGTGCTCTTCCAGGACATTCTCGCCGCGGAAGCCGCGGACGGGCGGCGCCTGCTCGGGGCGCGCGACCAGGCGGTGGCTTTCGTGCCCTGGTTCGCGCGGTATCCCTACGAGACCTTCGTCGCGCCCCGAGCGACCCACCCAAGCCTGGCGGCCCTGAGCCAGGCGGAGCTCCGCGATTTCGCCGCGCTGCTCAGGGAAACGCTGATCCGGCTGGAGAATCTCTGGCGCATGCCGTTTCCCTACGTCATGGTGCTGCACCAGGCCCCGACCGATGGCGGCGACTATCGCGGCTTCCACTTTCACGTCGAGATCTATCCGCCGCTCCGCAAACCCGGACTGCTCAAGTACCTCGCGGGACCGGAGATCGGCGGGGGGAATTTCCTGAACGACACCGCGCCCGAGGACACGGCGCGCGAGCTCCGCGCTTGCGCGACCGTGCACTACAAGCAGGGTGGCTGATCGGACGGCGGCGGCGGCGCTGCTCGATCCGATCCGGTCGCTCCACGATCGGATTCGCGCTCAGGTCCTGTCCCGTTGCGCCACGCAGCCCGAACGCCTGGCGGAGCCGGTGGCACAGAGCTCCGCCGACACGATCTACGCGATCGATCGAGTGAGCGAACAGGTGCTGGTCGAGGAGCTCCAGGCCATTGCGGAACGGGAGCCGCTCGTCCTGGTGGCGGAAGGCGTCGCGGAGCCGAGCCTGGCCCTGCCGCGCGGCACGCCGGAAGCGCAGTGCAAATGGCGCGTGCTGGTGGACCCGCTCGACGGGACCCGCGGAGTGATGTATCAGAAGCGCAGCGCCTGGATTCTCACCGGCGTCGCGCCCAATCGGGGCGCGGACACCCGCTTGCGCGACATCACGCTCGCGGTGCAGACCGAGGTCCCGCTCCTGAAACAGCACCTCGCCGACCAGCTCTGGGCGCAGAAGGGCGAGGGGGTCGGCGGCGTCCGCGTGAACGTGCTGACAGGAGAGGCCACCGCCCTCGAGCTGCGGCCCTCGCGGGCGGACGGCATCGCGGATGGCTTTGCCGGTCTGGTGCGCTTCTTTCCGGGCGCCCGGGACGTGCTCGCGGCGCTCGACGACGAGCTGGCGTTTGCGCTGGTGCCTCCCGCAGCGGGAAGGGCCGTCTGTTTCGAGGATCAGTATCTCTCCACCGGGGGACAGCTCTACGAGCTGATGGCGGGACACGATCGTTTCCTCGCCGACCTGCGGCCCCTGGTGCAGCGGGTGCTGGCCGAGCGCGGGCTGCCGCGCGGGTTATGCTGTCATCCCTACGATCTGGCCGCGGCCCTGATCGCCAGGGAGCTGGGTGTGGTGCTCACCGACGCCGCGGGCGAGCCGCTCGATGCTCCGTTCACGACCGACGCCGACGTCTCGTGGATTGGCTACGCGAACGCGGCGCTCCGCCAGACCGTGGAGCCGGTTCTGCTCGGCATGCTCAAACGTCGCGGACTCCTCAGCTGAACGCCCTGCGCGTCTCCCGCGTCGCCGAAGTCCGGGCCCGTGGCGACATGCGCTGGTTCGAGCCGGCGCTCCAGCGAATCAAATCCCTGCCCTGCGAAAGCGATTCCACACTCAGGAGTTTCCTCGACTTCGCCCAGCCCCTGCTGGTCGCGCGCGCGCCGGGCCGGCTCGACGTGATGGGCGGGATCGCCGACTACAGCGGCGCGGACGTGCTCGAGCTGCCGCTCGCCGAGAGCACCTGGGCGGTCCTGCAACCCCGCACCGGAAGCCGCGCGGAGCTGCTGACTCCGCGTGAGAATCGCTGGGATGCCTTCGCTCTCGAGATTGGCACCCTCCAGGGCTCCGCGTCGGAAGTCGCCGGCCGCTTCACAGCGACCGACCGATGGGCCGCCTATCCGCTGGGGGTGCTCCAACGCTGTCTCCAGCTCGGCGCTCCCGTCGACCGCGGATTCCGCCTCCTGCTTGCCTCCACCGTCCCCGAGGGCAAAGGTGTCGCCTCGTCCGCGGCCCTGGAAGTCGCGACGCTCAGCGTACTCGCAAGTCACTACGGTCTCGAGCTCGAGCCGGACCAGCTCGCGCTGGAATGCCAGTGGGCCGAGAACGATTTCGTCGGAGCGCCGTGTGGTGTGATGGATCAGATGACCGCGGTGCTGGGCAAGCAGGATCGGCTTCTGGCCCTGCGCTGCCAGCCGCATGGCCAGGCGTCGCACGTCGCCATCCCCGAGGGCTACCGCTGTTACGGCATCGATTCCGGCGTTCGCCACGCGGTGTCCGGAGCCGACTACGGGACCGTGCGGACGGCCGCCTTCATGGGGTACCGGATGCTCGCAGCGGAAGCGGGACTAGGCGTCCGCGGCGGCAACGGCACGGTGCGGGTGGACGATCCGCGTTGGGGAGGCTTTCTCTGCAGCCTCCTCCCGAAAGAGCTGGAGCGCCTCGGTGGTAAGCTGCCGGACCAGATTCGGGGCGACGATTTCCTGACCCGATATCACGGGATTACCGATCGCGTCACCCGCGTGGACCCGTCGCGCAGCTACCCGGTGCGCGCCGCCACGCGACACCCGGTTCTGGAGCAGCGGCGTGTGACGCAGTTCGCCCAGCTGCTCAGAGGCCTCGCCCGCGATCCCCGCGTAGCGATCGAGCTCGGCGCGCTGATGCGCGAGTCGCACCAGAGCTACTCCGCCTGCGGTCTCGGCAGCGAGGCCACCGACCGGCTCGTCGAGCTGGTGGCGGAGGCCGGCCCGGAGCACGGCCTCTTCGGCGCGAAGATCACAGGAGGCGGCAGCGGGGGGACCGTAGCGATCTTCGGGCGAGCCGACGCAGAGCCCGCGGTGCGGATGCTCGCGCGCCGCTATGCGACGGAGTCCGGTCGCGGCGGGCAGGTGTTCGCCGAATCAGGCCCCGGTACGCTGGAGACTGGCATCCTGGTGGTCGCCCCGGGAGACCTGGAGTAGGGTCGCCGTGGCGAGCCCCGCGGCGCGGCGCTATCGTGCAGCCGTCCCCCTCTCGAGCAGCGGATGAGCGATTCCCTTTCGCGTCGCGACCTCCTCAAGGCCATGGGGGCGGTAGGCGCAGCGAGCGCCTTTCCTCCCGGCTCCCTGCTCCCACCTCCCGGACCAAGCCGTCGCGCAGGAATCCTCCCGCTCACCTCCACCAGCGATGTCTTCATTCCTAGCCGGGGCCGCGGCTTTCAGAAGCTGAGCTTCGATTTTCCCGAACCCTCGGTGGAGTTCGCCGGGTACCAGTTCGGGTTCCGGGTCTTCAGCCGGGAGAACATCTACGGGCTCGACCAGAGCCGGATGGAAGTCGATGACAACGGCGAAACGCTCACCTTGCGCGCGGGCGGGCTGGTTTGGGCCGGCGGCCAGGAGCGCTCCGCTGGGAGTTTGACGGCGCACTTCCGCCGCGAAGGCGACACGGTCGAATGGGACGCCACCGCCGAAATGGGCCAGCCAATCAAGAGCGTGGCGACCATCGTTCGGGGCGTGCCGCGAGGCCGGATCTCGGTCGGAGGCGGCAGTCCGTTCGATCCGCGCGATGACGAGCTGCTGTGGGGCTACCCGTTCGGCGCCGGCGACCTGTTCGGCGGCAACACCGCGGGGGGCATGGGAACTCCCTTCGTCGCCGTGGTCGCGGCCGACCAGCAGGTCTGGTCGCTCTCCTCGCTCGATACCCAGGTACGCGCCAAGCGCTTCTACTTTCAGCCGGGCGAAAAGGGCTACCGCGTCGAGGCGATCTTCGAGGGCGAAGGGTGGAAAGATCAGCAGCGCCTCAGCGTGCCGGCATGGCGGCTCGCCAGGGTTGCCTCGGTGGATGCGGCGACGGAGCTGCACTACAGTCATCTCGAGAAGGCCTATGCCTTCCCGGCCTGGGAAAGCCGCAGCGACGTCCCCGACTGGCTGCGGA
>CAYNNS010000028.1:5277-18291 GCA_964398345.1 uncultured Gemmatimonas sp.
GGCCACGCGCTGGGCTTCCGCTTCATGCCGATGTTCGGCATGAATACGGCGAATAACACGCAGCCCGAGTTCGCGCGCTACGCCGACGGCCTCACCCAGCGCATCGACGGCGACCAGTTCTATCTCGATTGGGTGGACTGGGACAACGACCGCCACCAGGAGGGCTGGGTCGCCTACATGAACCTCGGCGTGGAGTCCTGGCGGCGCTGGCTGACCGACAAGATCGCCACGGTCATCGACCGCTACGGCGTGGACGCCTATTTCCTCGATATTTCCGGCGGCTGGATCAACAACCGCAAGGCCGACATGCACGCGGGCACCCGCAAGCTGGTGGCCGAGCTCCGGAGCCGCTATCCCAGGGTGCTGGCGTGCGGGGAATTCTCTTACGATGCGCTGTTCTCACTGTTCCCGCTCTTCCACGTCGCGTCGAAGCCCGGAATGAAGTACTGCCGCTTCTTTTCCCACCTGAGCCACCCCGCGCCCGGCCGCGGGTCGAGCGGCGTGCACGAATCGGGCTTCGGCCGTTTCAACGAGCAGACTCTCTCGATGGCACCGGGCACGATTCCCACCATCACGGTGGTGGACGATACTTTCAGCAAACACCAGGATCTGCTGGCCGCCGCCCTCGCGAAGGCCAAGGAGATAGGAGGCATTGTATGAAGCGCCGAGAATTCGTGGCCCTGAGCGCCGCCGCCGCCACGCTGCCCCTGTTGCCCCGGCGTCAGGCACCGCGCTTCGAGCCGTTCGTCGCCGCGGCCAGCCCCTTCGATCTGTCGCGGGTGCGGTTGTTGCCCGGGGTGCTCAAGGATGCGACCGACATCAATCGCCGGTTCCTGATGGCGCAACAGCCCGATCGCCTGATGCACAACTTCCGGGTGAACGCGAACCTGCCGTCGAGCGCCGAGCCACTGGGCGGCTGGGAAGCTCCGGTGAATGAGCTGCGCGGCCATTACGTCGGGCACTACCTGTCGGCCTGCGGCCTGATGGCGGCCCAGGGCGACAGCGAGCTCAAGGCCCGCGGCGACGCCATGGTCGCGGCGCTCGCGGCCTGCCAGCAGAGCAACGGCTACCTCAGTGCCTTCCCCGAAGAGTTCTTCGACCGGCTGCGCGCCGACCGGCCGGTCTGGGCACCGTTCTACACCTACCACAAGATCATGGCCGGCCTGCTCGACATGAACGTCCACGCGGGCAACGTGCAGGCGCTCGAGCTGGTGAAGGGCATGGCGCGCTGGGTCACGCGCTGGACCCAGCCGCTCGGCGACTACGAGATGGCCCGCGTGCTGGAGCGCGAGTACGGCGGCATGAACGAAGTGCTGTACAACCTTTCCGTCGTCGCCAGCGACAACGCGCTGCGCGGGACGGCGCGGCGCTTCGACCATGAACGGGTGTTCGCGCCGCTGGCGCTGGGCCAGGACCAGCTCAAGGGGCTCCATGCCAACACGCTGGTCCCCAAAATTATCGGCGCGGCACGACGCTACGAGGTGAGCGGAGATCCGCGCTACCGCCGCGTCGCGGAATACTTCTGGCGCGAGATCACCACCGCCCGCGCCTACTGCACCGGCGGGACCAGCAACGGCGAGGGGTGGCAAGCGGAGCCGAACGTGCTTTCCACGCAGCTCAGCGGGTACACGCAGGAAGACTGCGTCACCTACAACATGATGAAGCTGACCCGGCACGTCTTCGGCTGGACGGCGGATCCGGGCGCCGCCGACTACTACGAGCGCGCGCTCTGGAACGGGATCGTGGGAAGCCAGCATCCCACCGACGGCAACAAGCTCTACTACGTGTCGCTGGCGTCGGGACTCTGGAAGCTGTTCGGCACGCCGACCCAGGACTACTGGTGCTGCACCGGCTCGATGAGCGAGGCGTTCTCGAAGCTGGGCGACAGCATCTACTTCCAGGATGCGCGCGGGTTATTCGTCAACCACTTTGCCGCGTCGGAGCTGGACTGGCAGGAACGGGGCGTGCGGGTGCTCCAGGAGACGGCGTTTCCGTTAGAGGCCGGCACGACGCTGACGATTCGGACGCCGAAGTCCGCGGCATTTGCGCTCCGCGTGCGGGTGCCCTACTGGGCGGCCGGCGCGAATACCGTGGCGCTCAACGGCAAGGCGCTCGAAGGGTTCGCCGCGCCGGGCGGCTACTACATCCTGGAGCGGACTTGGAAGGACGGCGACAGGCTGGCGCTCAAGCTGCCCATGAGCCTGCACACCCATCCGATGCCCGACGACCCCGCGCTGCAGGCGATCATGTACGGGCCGCTGGTGCTGGTCGGCAAGCTGGGCACCGCGGGCCTCACGCCCGCGACCCTGCGCGCCGAGCCGACCAAGCCGCGCAACGTCCCCAACTACCCGCTCGAGGCGGTGCCCACGCCAGGCTTCAAGGCGAGCAGCGCGTTAGCAGACTGGATCAAGCCGGCCGCGGCACCGCTCGAGTTCCGGACCGCGGGCCAGGCCCAGGACGTAGACCTGGTGCCGTTCTATCGTCTCTTCGATGAGCGCTACGCGGTCTACTGGAAGCTGAGCCGGGGCTGATCCGCCCCGCCCGGCGTGAATTTCGGCGTCACTCAGGGCATCCCGTTCCCCGAAATTGTCTTCTGGCCGCCGACGGAGAGCAGCCACGCCAGAATATCCTTAGTCGACAGAGCGGGATTGTTCTTTACTACCATGTCGCCACGAAGGGTGCCCTGGAGACCGGACACCACGCTCAGGCTGGAATTGTCCTCGATCCGCAGGCCTTCGACATTTACGGCCTCGCTCAGTGTGAGCGAGGCCAGCGTGGAGTTCGCGATGTCGATTTTCATGTTGACGTTCGGCGTCGGGGAGTTCACGACCGACTTGAGCTTGATCGTCCGCACCCCGGCTCGCACGATGAAGGGTCCGCGGTCCGTGGCGCTGGACATGTCGACGTCGATCGCGCATGGGGTCAAGCTACCCTCGAGGGCCGCGAATCCGTTGGTCCCGATGGTCGTCAACGCGGGGAACTGCATGGAGATGGTGCCGCTCACGGGGCACCCGGTGCCCGTCACGAGCTGGAAATTGCCTACCTGAGTTAGCGCGGGAAAGCTGTATCCTGAGAGAGCGGATGACGGCCAAATGCTCAGACCACCTCCGATGGTTCGGAGGTGGGCCAGCGGCGCGAGCGAGGTGAAGGCTGGACGAATGAGTTCCAGCGACCCGGTCAGGTCGGTCAACGGCGCCAACGTGGAGATGTCAGTGAGAACAGGACTGTCTGCGAGAGACAGCGAGTTCATCACTGGGGTGACTCTCAGTCCAGCCAGGGAGGTGAGGACGGAGCCGTTGATGGTTACGCTCGCTATCGAGGTGTGTTGCAGCGGAATGAGGGAGGTCACGCCGGTGTTTTGCAGCACCATGCTTCCGGCGTGACCAAGCCCGACGAACCCACCCAGGTCAGTAATCCCCGTACCCGACAGATAAATGCCAAGAGGCAGATCGGTCAGACCTGACGGAAGCTCGGGGCGATGCAGGTTCGGAACCGAGATGACTTGGAGCCCCCCGAGCGTTGTCATGCCTTCGATCCCGGCGAGGCTGGTGAGGTTGAACAAGGACAGTAGACTCAACTTGCCGGTCACCACTCTGAGCTTGGCCAGATCGTGCAGATCGGTAGCGGGGATGCTTTGGATCGTGAGATTCCCCTGAATCTTCTCGACGTCCGACAGCGCGGCGAGTGCTGCTGCGGAGCTCACCGTCACGTCACCGGGGATTACCCGCCCGCAGTCCGCGGCCCTGGCGACGGTCGGCCCGGTCCGCAGGCTGGCGCGCACGTTGGGGGTGCACTGGCCCTGAAGGTGCAGCGTCAGCGTGCCCAGGGGATTGTGGGAGAGATTCGGAAACATGCCGCTGCAGGTTTCACCCCGGCGCTGGATCACCACGAATACGTCGCCGCTGGCGGTTGCGGCACGGCCCGCGACGCGTCTCAGTGTGGAGTCAGCAAGCCGAAGTTGGCTCACCGACAAGTAGGTGTTGTCGTTCGCCGGGGTGAGGAGGCCCACCTGATTCAGCGAGCCCAGACTGCTGCCCGCGAGGAATTCCAGCTGCTCGTTGTTGGCCGAGGCGGGGCTGGGACAGCGCAGGGCATTGAGGTTGCCGCCGATTTCGAGGACCCCGGGACCGTCGAGCGTGGCGTCGCCGGTTGCGGTGATTTCCCCGAGCGCGTTTCCGCCTCCCAGGGACCCGTCCGCGACCGCAGTCCCGGCGCTATCCGTGACGCGCCAGGCGATATCCATTCCACAGACCTCGACGTCGGTATCCAGCTTTGATACCGGGAACCTCGCAACCGTGGCCAGGCTCTGCGCTGCGAGCCGGATCAGCCGGCTTTGCACGGCCTGAGGCAGCTTGAAGCGACACTCGACATAACCCGCCACTCGAAGCCGATCGACCTGCGGGGGAATCAGGTCGAGCAGTCGCCCCGCCGCAGTGTCGAGGACCGCGATCTGCAGGTTCGCTATGAGCTGGAGCAGGGGCTTGAGCCGAAACTGGATGAAAAAAGAATCCCGGGGACTAGGAACGATGGTGTATCCGTTGAGCTCGGCGCTGATTGCGGGTACGAGCGCGATGACCCTGTCGGTAATGACCGTGTCGGCGCCGAGCGATCCGCCGGGGCACCCGGTCAAGTGGAGGTCGGATAGCTCGGCGTCGAGGGCATCGGTCGCCAGCCCCCACTTGAACGCGTCGGACACGCGGTTTTCCAGGAGCCCAAAGTCGCTCGTGAACACAAAGCCACGCAGGGCGGTGATTGCGGAGCTCCCCAGCCCACAGGCGGTGTTCCGCCATCCATCCACCAGGGGTGGGAATCGGGCGTCGGCCCGGGCCGGATCAGGATCGGGGAACAACAACGCCTGCATAGACAGCAGCATGATCCGTTCAGCGGGGATTGAGCCCAACTGCTGGAGCTGGCGGAGGGCGGCCGTCGCGTCGTTGAAAGCCTCGTTGAGCGTCTGCGACACGACGTTTCCGGTGCCAGGACCGTTGGCGTGTGCCCGCGATCCCTCGGGCATGCGCAGGGCCGTCGAGGCCGCGGTGTCTGCCGTTGCAGGAAGGCCCAGCACCGGCAACGACACACTCAGCGAACGGGTTGCCGGGTTAGGTACCGACGGCAGCGGGAACCGGTTGCCATCCTGGTCGAAGACCAGCGCCGAGCTGGCCGTGATCTTGGCACCGTGCGAGGCCTGAATGACCAGCGTCGCCGGATGGCGGAGCTCAAGTCCGGCCGGCGTGATGTGAAAGGCGGCTTGCGACGGGGGGACCGGTACCAAGGGCTCCAGGGTAACCCGCACGGTGTCGCTCAATGCGCCCGCCGGCACCATGAGGCTGAGGGATCCTCCGCCCGGGAGCGTCGCCGCCACGGTACCGCCCGGCGCGCCAAGCAGGGCGCTCCCCGGGACGCCTCCGGTGGGGAGGGGACCGGTCACGGAAAGCTGAAGGTTTCCGGTCTTCCCTTCCACGACAGCGCTGATCTCCGTCGCGCCAACGTCGAGCCCGATCACCCGTCCGTTGTCGACCGTGGCGACCGATGGGTGGCTGCTACTCCAGGTCACGCTGCGCCCCGAGAGCACCGCACCGTGCTGATCGTGGACGGTGAGCACGACCTGAATCGTGTCGTCGACGAACAGGGTTCCGGAAGGGGCGACGACGGACACGGTCGTGACGATCGGAGGGGACGGCGCTACCGGCTCCGTTCCTCCACTACCGCATGCCGGTAGCAAGAACCCGACGGCGGCGAGGCAACACCACCGTGTGCATCTCATGCGGTCGCTCCGAAAGCTCAGCGGGACCATTCGTCCACCACGCGAGCGAGCTCGTCACAGCTCCTGAATTCGCGTTTCTCCCCGCTGCCCAACCGCTCGACGACCCCGCTGATGTCGCCCCCTGGATCCGCACCGGATCGACGGATCTTCACCATGAAGTAGCCCAGCCGGTCCACGGCACTCAGGGCGGCGTCTGCTGGCCGTTGTTGCGGAGTCTGCATTTGAGCGGCATCTTAAAAAGTCGGCGCCAATCGAGCGCCACATTGGCGCCAAATCACTCCAGCGCAAGCGTTTGGCAGGCATGTGAGACTTGTAACGTTGGGGCACCTCGAGCTGACCCGCGGTGAGGAGTCGGTTCTCCCGGGGCGGCGGAAGCTTCTGGCTGTGCTGGTGTACCTCGCACGCCAGCGCGGAAGGCCGGTATCCCGCACGCGGCTCGCGGTCCTTTTCTGGCCGGTCGAGGATGACACTCGGGCTCGGCGCTCCGTTCGGCAGGCACTGACCGACCTCCGCCGAGCCGCGGGCGATGAGCTGCGGGAGACCGACGACGCGGTTTCCCTCAACCCCGAGGCAATCCACATCGATACCCTCGAGCTGGACGCCGCGATCGCCGCTGGGGATTACCGGCGCGCGGTCGAGCTCTGGGGCGGTGATTTTCTCGCCGGATGCGAGGACGTGGGTGGCGGGGAGTTTCGCGGTTGGCTGGAGGCGGAGCGCCAGGGGATTCGTTCGCAGTTCGCCGCGGCAGTGGAGAAACTCGCCGACCAGGCCGAGCGCCACGGTGCCTGGGAGTCTGGGCTCGAGCTGACCCGGGCCTGGATCGCGGCCCTGCCCTACGATGAGCACGCCAACGGCCGCCACATTCGCCTGCTGGCGCTCGCGGGACGCGGGACGGAAGCGGCGGCGGCCCGGCAGAGTTTCGTGCAGCAACTGCGCTCGGATCTGGGTCAGGAACCGTCGCCGGCTTTCAACGCTCTCACCGAGCGTGCTCTCGAGCCGAACGGAGTTGCCGTGCGGCCCCCGCGAAGCGATCGATCCGTCAGTCCGGCCGGGAAGGGCCTGTTCTCGCCCGATCTGGTAGCCAGGGAGGCCGAGTTCGGCATCCTCACGGGCCTGTGGCAGGAGGTCGCAGCCGGAAACCCCGAAGTCGCGCTGATCGAGGGCGAGGACGGCAGCGGGAAGAGCCGCCTCGCAGAAGAGTTTCTTCGCTGGGTTCGCCAGCGTGAGCCGAAGCCGGTGGTGCTCCAGGCACGGGCGTTCGAAGCCGAGCGGGCGCGCCCCTGGGTATTGCTGCGTCATCTGCTCGCGGGGTTGGCATCGGCGCCTGGCGTAGGCGCCTGCCCGGCCCCTGTGCTCAAACTGCTCGCCAAGCTGATCCCCGAAATCGCAGATCGGTTTCCCGCCTTGCCGCCTGGAGAGCCGGAGGGCTCTCCGGTTGAAGCCGTGGCTCGCGCCGTGGCTGATGTCGCCGCCGAGCGCCCGGTTCTGATTCTGGTGGACGATGCGCACCACGCCGATCAGGAGAGCCAAGCGGTGCTCGAGGCGCTCGTCAGGCGTCCCGTCGGAGGAGTCTGCACGCTCCTCATCACAACCCCGAATGGACTTCCGAACCTCCTCGGCCTCGAGCGCGGTCAGGCGGCGGGACGACTGGTTCGGCTCGAGCTGGGACCGCTGAGCGAAGCCTCAGTCGAGCGCATGCTTTCGGGGATGGCGGAGTTCGCTCCCGCGGATCGTCGCGCGTTGGCTGCGCGGCTGACCGCGGAAAGCGGTGGCAACCCGCTGGGCGCGATCGAGCTGGTCATGACACTTGCCGATCGTGGCGTGATCGCTCCTGGACCGGATGGCATGTGGGCGCTGGAAAACACGCTGGGGGAGGCGTTGCCGGTGCCGATCTCGATCCGCAATGCGGTCGCAACCCGCTTGCGTCAACTCCCCGAAAACGCCACCCGGGTCCTGGAAGCGGCGGCGGTGCTCGGCCGGGAAACCGACCCTGGCGTGCTGCGCGAAGCGAGCGGCCTGGATGCCAGCAAGCTCGATGACGCCCTAGACCAGCTGATCAGCCGGCGATTCCTCCGACTGGTCGGCGACGGATCGCTCCGCGTGGAGTTCATCCACGAAACCGCCCGGCAGGCGGTCTATCAGGGTCTGTCGCCGGCGCGACGGCAACGCGTGCACCGGCGGGCCTGGCGAGCGCTGCAACGCAGTGGCCCCCGGGATGAGGCGCGCCACGCGGCGCTCGCGTATCACCGCGCCCGGATGGATCGGGGCGCTGGAAAGCCCTTGCGCTGGCTCGTGGCAGCGAGCGTGCTGCTCGCGCTCGGCGTCGTCACGGCGACGCTGATCCAACCCGTCAGCAAGGTCACGGCGTTCGGGACGAGTATCGCGGTCCTGCCGTTCGACGTCCGGGGCGGGACCGGGTACGCCTACCTGGGCGAGGGAATGGTCACGTTGCTGGGGGGGGCCCTCGACGGCCTGGGGGGGCTCTCGACCGTCGACTCACGGGGTCTGCTGTCCTTTGTCGCCGGCAAACCGCCGACTCCGGACCAGGGCCGGGCCGCGGCCCGACACTTCGGCGCCGGGCTCTTCGTGTTAGGTGACATCATCGAGGCTAACGGGCGGCTCGAGCTGGAGGCGTCGCTGTATGATGGGGTGGGCCGGCTGCAGGGGACCGGTCGGGCAAGCACGGCCACAGAGGCCGGTATTTATGGTGCGGTCGATGAGATCGCGAAGCAGCTCGCGCTCAGTCGCCGGACCGGGCCTACCGAGGAAATCACCCGGGTTGCCGCGGCCACCACCTCATCCCTGCCCGCACTCAAAGCGTACCTCGCAGGCGAGCAGCTGCTGCGCGCGGGCAACTTCAGCGCGGCGGTGGATTCCTTCCAGGTGGCCGTCGCCACCGACACGGCCTTCGCGCTCGCGTACTACCGCCTGGCGATCGCGGCGGAATGGGATCAGCGTGCGGGACTCCCCGAGCGAGCGGCCGCGTCGGCAGCGCGCTATGACGCGCGCCTGACGGAGCGATCGCGCGCCCTGGTGGAGGCGCTGCTTGCGTGGAGAAACGGCGAGTTCACCGACGCGAGAGACAGGTATCTGGCGATTCTCAGCCGCTATCCCAAAGATCTCGAAGCGTGGTTTCAGCTCGGAGAGGTCCTGTTTCACGCGGGGCCGATGCTGGGGCACTCGGTCGCCGGCGCAAAAACCGCCTGGCAACAGGTGCTTGCCCTGGAGCCCGGCAACACCTTCGCTCAGCTCCACCTGGCACGTATTGCCGCAGCCGAAGATGATTCGTCCGGCCTGGCGGCGGTCGCACCCCGGGTGCCCGCCCTCCAGAAGGATGGCGACCGCCGGCTGCTCGAGCTGGCGGCGTGGCGGGCCCTGGTGTTCCGTAACGACTCCGAAACCGCGCGGGTATTGGGCTACATGCAGCGGCCGGTTCCAACCGGGACCACCAGCTGGCAGCTGACCGTCTACTCCCGCAATCTCGATGGCTCCGACCGGTTCGCGCGTCATTTGCTCACGCAGGTACCGGGGCTCGGTGAGACCCTGCTCCTTCACCTGAAACTTGCCCGCGGCCAGTGGCGAGCGGCACGACTCTCCAGCGTCTCCGTACCGGATGAGCAGCCGATCATCGTGCATGCCTACACCGCGTCCCTGCCGTTCGTCCCGATCCAGTCCGGTGAGCTGCTGCGTCTGCGAGATGAGCTTCGTGCCTGGAAACCAGCGGGATGGGATCACCGGGAGGAGGAAGTATCGAACCAGGAGCAGCCGGTGTACTCCGAGCTCCGGCTGTACTTGCTCGGTACGCTCAGCGTGCGGGCCGGCGATTTCGCTGGAGCGACCCGTTATGGAGAAGACCTGGAACGCCGGGCGCGGGTTACGTATGACAGCACTCTGGTGCGGGATCTCGCACGGGGACTGCGCGCCATGGTCGCCCGGGGAGAGCATCACCCCGAGACCGCCCTCACGCTGCTGGAATCGATTCGACCCCATGCGAGGCGCAGCCAATTGGAATCGCTCTTCTTTTCGCGTGCGCTGGAACGCTACCTGCGCGCCGAGCTGCTGGTGTCGCTGGGCCGTGGCGCGGAAGCGCTGCCCTGGTATGACGCGATGGCGCAACTGTCGCCGGGAGAGCTGGTCTTCCTCGCTCCCTCACACCTGCGCCGCGCCGAGATCTACGAGGCCATGGGCGATCGGGCGGAGGCGGTCGAGCACTACACCCGGTTTATCGGGCTGTGGAAGGACGCCGACGCTGAATCGCAGCAGCAGGTATCAGAGGCTCGAGCCCGGCTCCGGCGGCTGGGCGGGCGGACCGAGTAGCTCGGCCTAGCTCGCTTCGGCGGGCACGCCGTTGGTCACGCCGTTGGCGTGGCCGTTGGCGGGAAGCGCGGTTTCGACCGGCGACTCGCCCTCGAGGTAGGTGTAGCCCTCGAGCCCCGCAACGTAATCGGCGATGAAGGTGTTGGCTTCCTGGCGGGAAAGATCCACGGCATTGTTGACTTTGCGGCGGAAACGCTGCAGCAGATCCGACCCGTCGAACTGCACGTAGTTCAGTACCTCGGTCACCGTGTCCCCGTGCACGAGATCGCTGATCTCGTAGCCCTTGTCGGTGACCTTGATGTGCACGGCGTTGGTGTCGCCGAAGAGGTTGTGCAGGTCGCCGAGGATTTCCTGATACGCCCCCGTGAGAAAAATGCCCAGGATGTAGGGCTCCTCCTCGCGGTACGGGTGCAGCTCCAGGCAGGGCTTGCCTTTCCGCCCCCCCGCGAAGCGATCGATCACGCCATCCGAGTCGCAGGTGATGTCCTGTAAGGTCCCCCGGCGGATCGGTTCTTCGTCGAGCCGGTGCACCGGCATGATCGGGAAGATCTGATCGATGGCCCAGTTGTCGGGCAGCGACTGGAAGACCGAAAAGTTGCAGAAGTAGCGATCGACCAGCGTCGCCTCGACGTGGTTCACGATTTCGGGGTAGCTCGCGCGATCGGCGGCGATGAGCGAGTTGATCGCGTTCATGGTCGCGAGGTAGTACTGCTCGATGTCGGCCATGTCACGCAGGGTAATCGCGTCGCTCGCGAAGAGCTCCTGGAGCCGCTCCTTGGCGAAGACGGCGTCGTGGAAGACTTCGTCCACCCGGTCGAGCGTCAGGGACTCGAGGTTTTCCTTGAGCTCGACCAGCACCGCCGGCGGATCGTCCCGGAGCGCCGGGATCACCGGCTCGGTCTGGGCTTCGACGTCGGTGACGTCGACGAGCAGCAGGGCGTGGTGCGCGGTGAGGGCCCGCCCCGACTCCGAGATCAGGTGCGGCATCGGCTGCTTGAACTGCCGGCAGACGGTTCCGATGTTGTAGACCACGTCGTTGGCGTATTCGCGGGTGGTGTAGTTCATGCTCGCGGGGCGCGTGGTGCGCGATCCCTCGTAGTCCACGCCGAGCCCGCCGCCCACGTCCACGTGGGTCAGGTCGAAGCCCATCTCGCGAATCTCGACGTAGTAACGCCCGATCTCCTCGAGCCCCGCCTTCACGTAGCGGATGTCGGTGATCTGGCTGCCGAGGTGGAAGTGCACCAGCTTGAGCAGGTGCTTGCGGCCGGCGGTCTCGAGCTTGTCGAGCAGCCGCATCAGCTCGCCGGCGCCGAGCCCGAACTTGGAACGCTCGCCGCCGCTCTTGGCCCAGCGGCCCGAGCCTTCGGTGGCGAGCTTGATGCGAATCCCCAGTGAGGGCTGAATGTTCATCTCGTCGGCGACACGCAGCAGCGTGTCGAGCTCGCCGACCTGCTCGAGCACGATGAAGACCTGGTGGCCCACGCGCTGGCCCATCAGCGCCAGCCGCATGAACTCCTCGTCCTTGTAGCCGTTGCAGACGATCAGGTGGTCGGTCTGCTCGGTGAGGCCCAGCACCGCCTGGAGCTCGGGCTTGCTGCCGCACTCGAGCCCCACGCCGAACGGGCCGCCGAACGCGACGATCTCCTCGATGACGTGGCGCTGCTGATTGACCTTGATGGGGTAGACCGAGGTGTACTCCCCCTGGTAACGGTTCTCCTCGATCGCGCGGCGGAATTCGCTCGCGAGCGCGCCGATCCGCGCCTTGAGGATGTCGGAGAACCGCAGCAGCAACGGCAGCCCGATGCCCTGCGCGCTCAGGTCAAGTGCGAGGCGATAGAGATCGATCGCCCGCTCGCTGGTCTGGTCGGGATGAACGGTGACGTGACCCTCGGCGTTGGTCCGGAAATAGCCGAGGCCCCAGCCCTTCATGTTGTAGAGCTTTTCCGCGTCCTTGATGGACCAGTGCGAATTCGCGATCGGGCGCTCCGGCGGTGAAAAGCCTGGGGCTCAATTCTAATGCAGCGTGACGGTAAATTCCCGCCCCATGACCTCGCCACCCCGCGGCCGGCCGCTGCGCATCGCGGTCACCGGCGCTTCCGGGCTGATCGGCTCGCTGCTGCTCCCGACGCTGGTCGCCTCGGGACACAGCGTCACGCGGCTGGTGCGGCGCCAGCCCCTGCGAGGAGAAATCGGCTGGGACCCCGGCGGGGTTGGCGTCGACGCCGGAGCGCTGGCGGAATTCGAGGCCGTGGTGCACCTGGCGGGCGAGAACATCGCCAAGGTGTGGAGCCTGCGGCGCAAGCGGGCCATCCTGGAGAGCCGGCGCCGGGGCACCCGCCTGCTCGCCGAGGCGATGGCACGCGCGAATGGCCCGAAGGTGCTGGTTACCGCGTCGGCAATCGGGTACTACGGCGATCGCGGCGATCAGCTCCTCACCGAGCAGAGCGGGCCGGGTCTCGGGTTCCTCGCCGAAGTGGTCAAGGCGTGGGAAGCCGCGAGCGAACCCGCCGAGCAAGCCGGGGTCCGCGTAGCCCGAATCCGCATCGGACTGCCGCTCACGGCGCGCGGTGGAGTGCTCGGCAAGATTCTGCTGCCGTTCCGCCTGGGGCTCGGCGGCAGGATGGGCAGCGGCCGGCAATGGATGAGCTGGATCGGATCCATGGACCTCGTGGACGTGTTCCACCTGGCGCTGAGCCGCGAAGAAATCCGCGGTGCGGTGAACGCGGTGGGACCCGAGCCGGTGCGCAACAGCGAGTTCGCCCGGGAGCTCGCCCAGCTGCTCAGACGGCCCGCGAAACTGCCGCTGCCGGCGTTCGCGCTGAACGCGGCGTTCGGCCAGATGGCCAGGGAGACGATTCTCTCGAGCGCGAGAGTGGTTCCCGAACTCCTGCAGGGGTTGGGATTCCGCTTCCGGCACCCCAGCCTCCTCGACG
>CAYNNS010000029.1:0-18241 GCA_964398345.1 uncultured Gemmatimonas sp.
CTCGCCGGCTTGTCGGGCGGCGAGCAGCAGCGCGTGGCCCTGGCGCGCGCCCTGGCGCCCCGGCCCGCGATCCTGCTGCTGGACGAGCCGTTCGCCGCGGTCGACCCGGCGACCCGGCGGGAGCTCCGCAAGGAGCTGCGGGCGCTGCACGAGCGGGAGGGTACGACGACGCTCCAGGTCACCCACGACTTCGAGGACGCCATGCGCCTCGGGGACGTGGTGGCCGTGCTGGCCGGCGGCCGCATCGCGCAGTCCGGACCACCCGACGCCGTGTTCCGCTATCCCAACTCCCCCTTCGTGGCCGGATTCATCGGATCGGGGACGTTGCTGCGTGGTCGGATCGAGCGGGTCTCCTCACCGGATCCGGCAACCGGCCGGTTTGCGGCGCTGTTTCACGCCGGTGAGCTCACCCTCGAAGTGGTGGCCGAACGCGAAGGGGAGGCGCACGCCGTGTTACGACCCGCGGACCTCATTCTCCGTCGCGGCGAGCCGGAAGGTCCGGCGCCGCGCAACCGTTTCCGCGCCACGATCACGCGCATCGAGCGGGAGTCGGCGGTGGCACACGTGTACCTCTCGGCGGGAGATACCGATCTGCTCGCGACGGTGATGAGCTCCACCGCAGAGGAGCTCGGCCTGCATCCAGGGGGAACCGTTGGCGTCGCCATCAAGGCGACGGCGGTGCATCTGATCTAGGAGGGGCAGTAACTACTCGGCGGGTTTGACGGGACGGGCACCGCGGGCGACGCGCGTCGCTTCTGCCACCAGCCGGGCCGGGCGAATCGCATCGCGGCCCAACTTCTCACTGATGTCGTCCAGGGCGCTAGCCAAGCGTTTGTCGCGCGGGGTTTCGGCGGGGGCGCGGGTCTCCCGCAGTAACGTCAGCTGAATCGGTCCTTCCGCTCCAGTCAGCGCTGAAAAATTCACCCCGACGAGACGCGCCGCGGTGCGGCGGCGCCGGCGCAGGCCGGCGAGGAGCTCGCGGGCGACGTGGTAGAGGGCGCGATCGGTGCTGAGCGGCTCCGCGACGGTGCGGCTCGCCGAGCGGGTGCGAAAATCGTGATCGCGCAGCTTGACGGTGATGCAGCGGGTCGCGAGCGCTTCGCTCCGGAGCTCCGCGGCGAGGCTGGTGACGAGCCGAAGCAGCCGGGTTTCGATGGCCTCGTCGCTCACGAGGTCCCGGGCGAATGTGGTTTCGTGACTGATGGACTTGCTCTCGGGGCGCGAGTGGACGACCTCGGAAGCCCGGCCGCGGATCCGCTCGAAGAGCCAGCGACCCATGCCCGGGCCCAGCCAGCGCTCGAAGGTCGCGGCGTCGATCCGGAGCGCATCGCGCACCTGGACGAGACCGTAGCGCTTGAGTGTCGCCTGCATGCTGGGGCCGACACCGGGGATGTCGGCGAGGGCGAGCCCGGCAAGAAACTCGGCTTCGTCGCCGGCGGGGACGATCAGCACGCCGTTGCCCGCCGTCCCGGCGCGGGGCTTGGCCCGTTCCGCGGGCATTTTCGCGAGGAGCCGATTGGTGCCGCCGCCGATGGAAACGGGGAGTCCGGTTGCCTTGCGCACCGCCTCGCGGATGCGCCGGGCGGTCTGCTCGAGAGATTCCTCCCGGTAGACCGCCTCGGTGCCGCTCAGGTCGAGGTAGAACTCGTCGACGCTCGCGCCTTCCACCACCGGCGACCACTGCTCGAGGACGGCGCGGACCTCCTGGTGTTTCTCGCCGATCGCCTTGCCGGGAACCGGAGCGAAGGTCGCGCCGGGACAGAGCCGGGCCGCCCGCGCGGCGGGCATGCCCGCCCGTACGCCGAAAGCTCGCGCCTCGTACGACGCGGACACGACGACGCCGCGACCGCTGGCACTTCCTCCGACGACGAGGAGCTTCGCCCGGCCGGCGCCGAGGGGATCCACGAGCCGGGCGACCGACACGAACATGTGGTCACAATCGGCGAGGAGGATTCGAGGCGGCACGCAAGAACAGTAACCGGTGACCGGTAACCGATGACCGGTTCCTCATTCACTCCTCAGCGCTTCGAGCGGAGTAACCCGCGCCGCGCGCCAGGCCGGGGCCAGCGAACCGAGGACCGCGACCACGCCGAGGAGTACGATCACCCCGATAAACGTGAGCGGGTCGTTCGGTCCGATGCCGAAGAGCAGCTTGCGCAGCAACCGGGCGCCGCCCAGCGCGCCCAGAACTCCCAGCGCGGCCCCGGGAACGGCGAGGCGCAGCCCGTCACCGACGACCATGCCGAGGACACCGCCGCTCGAAGCACCCAGCGCGGTGCGGATGCCGATCTCCCGGGTGCGCTCGGTGACGTTGCTGGCCAGCACGCCATAGATGCCCGCCGCGGCGAGCGCGAGCGCGACGAGGGCGAACAACTGGAAGAGCAGCATGGCGAAGCGTCGCTGCTCCGCCGTCCCCGAAAGCACCTGCTCCATCGTCGCCACCTGCAGGATCGGCAGGGTCGGATCCACCGAATGCACCGCGGCTTCGACTGCCTTGGCGAGGGCAGCGGGATTGCCGCGGGTTCGTGCGGTGAGGATCATCGCGCCGTCGGCGAACTGCCACTGGACTTCAGGGGTGTAGAGCTGCGGTCCCGGGACGACATCGAGGCCGGTGTGACTCACGTTGCCCACCACGCCGACGATGGTGCGCCAGGGCTGGTCCTTGCCGCCCAGCTGGACCCGATCACCGATAGGATCCTTCCCTCTCCAGGTGAGCCGCGCAAAGGCCTGATTGACCAGAGCGACCGGCTGGTGCCCGGTCGCGTCGTCCGCGGTGAAGCGCCGGCCGCGTACCAGTGGGATTCGCATCGCCTCGAGGTACCCCGGGGAGACAGAGTAGCGGTCGGCGGAGGGGGCCTCCTCGGGATTGGCGAGTGGCTGGCTCTGGATCTGCACTCCGTAGCGATCGAAGTTCCCGCCAAGGGGAAGCTGGCTGGTCCACCCGGCCTGCTCGACACCGGGAACCGCCTGCGCCGCGGCGAGTGCCCGGTTGAAGAACTCCCAGGTCGGTCCGTTGTCGCTGTAGCGTGTGCCGGTGGTCTGGACCTGCATGGTGAGCAGCTGTCGTGCCTCGAACCCGGGGTCTACGGCGAGCAGCTTGTCGAGGCTGCGGAGCAGGAGGCCGGCCCCGGCGAGCAGCATGCCGGCCATGGCGACCTCGCCGCCAACCAAGACGGCCCGGGCGACGTGGCGGCCCTGCCGGGTCGTCTTGCCACCGGGCCGCAGCGCGGTGAAGAGATCGGGTCTCGACGCCGCCAGCGTGGGAACCAGGCCGAAGAGCACGCCGATCAGCAGCGTGAGCAGCGCGCTGAAGCCCAGCACGCCGAGATCGACCTGGACGGCATGCCAGCGCGGCACGGCGGTGGAACCGAGTGCGGCGAGGCCGCGGACACCGGTCCAGGCGAGGAGCACGCCTAACCCGCCGCCCAGCACGGCGAGGACGACGCTCTCGCCCAGCAGCTGGCGCGCCATCCGCCAGCGCCCCGCGCCCAGCGCCCCGCGGATCGCGAACTCGGCTTCGCGCTGGAGCGCGCGTCCCAGCAGCAGGGCGGAGACGTTGGCGCAGGCGATCAGCAGTAACAGGCCGACCGCACCGAGCAGGGCGAGCAACGCCGGCCGGATCCCCCGGGTGACCAGGGTCTGCAGCGGGATGACGAACATGCCCGCCGCTTCGTACTCGGTCGGGTACTGCGCCACGAGCCGCGCGCTGATCACCTCGAGCTCGCGCCGCGCCGTAGCCTCGCTGCAGCCGGGTTTGAGGCGCGCCAGCTCACGCAGGTGGTGACAGGTGCGGCACCCGAAGGGCAACGCGACGGAGTAGGCGAGCGGGGCCCAGAGCTCAGCGCCAGGCGAGAAGGCATCCTCGAAGTCCCGGGGCATGACGCCCACGACCTGATAGGGGATTCCGTCGAAGGTGACCGGTTGACCGACGATGTTGGAGTCGGCGCCGAAGCGCCGGCGCCAGAGTCCGTAGGACAGCAAAACGACGCGGTGCTGCGGGCGAATCTCCTCAGCCGGCGTGAAGTCCCGCCCCAGGAACGGGCCGATGCCGAGCACCCGCAGGAAATCCCCGGTGACGCGCTGACCATTCAGCCGCTCGGGCTCGCCGCGGTCCTGGAGCGTGGGCTGCCAGGAGGCGGTGACGGCGATGGCGGAAAACGTTGTCGCCATCCGCTGGGCGTCGAGAAAGGTCGCGTAGCCGGTGTTGTCCTCCTTGCCATCGCGGTCGCGTTGCCAGACCGTGACGATCCGGTCGGCCTCGGGGTACGGAAGCGAACGGAACAGGATGGGGTTGACGACCGAGTAGATGGCGGTCGTCGCTCCGATCCCCAGAGCAAGGGTGGCGACCGCGAGCAGTGTGAAGCCGGGCCGGCGCCGAAGCTGCCGGAGTCCGTGGCGCAGATCAGAGGGGAGGCTGGACACGGGGCCTCGAGTGGGTGTGGGAGTGAGGGTGTGAAGGCCCCGAATCCGGAGCGCGAACGCGGCGCCGAGCAGCGCAGCGAGATGGCGCGAGGGACGCGAGCCATGAAGCTCTTCGAGGTCGCCGAGGACGAACTCGCGTTCGCTAGTGGGGAGGAGCCAGCCGAGCCAGCGAGCCAGATTCACGGCGCCTCCCAGGTCGGGGCAAGTCCATGACTCAGCCGACGGAGCGTTGCGAGCGAGCGGTTGAGGGCGCTGCGGCCCGCACCGGTCACTGCATAGAGCTTCTTGCGGCGTCCGCCGCGCGCGGAGGTGGGCTCGCCGATGCGGCTGGTGATCAGACCCTTGGTTTCGAGTCGAAGCAGCGTGGTGTACACGGTTCCCAGGCTGACTACGCGGTTGCCGCGGCGGGCCAGCTCGTCTCGGACGGTGACACCGTAGCCCTCGCGCTCGAGGTGCAGGAGCGCGAGGAGGACGAGTTGTTCGAGCTCGCCGAGGTTGTTGGGAGTGGTCACGGGCTCCTATTTGTTTGACTATGTCAGGGAAATAGACGCGACCCGGGGTTGGAAGGTTGCAAGGGGGTTGAGGAGGCGATAACTTGCTTGTTGGCCAGCAAGTCAGTCCACCCCCCTCGATGGGGATATCACGCGATGGCAAGAACAACCGCACCCAAATCCCGCGAACGTGAGCGAAACCCCGACCGCAGCCGGGAGCTGATCCTCGACGCGGCCGAGACCCTCTTCGCCGAGCGCGGATATGAGGAGACCTCGCTCGCCGATGTCGGTGAGCGCGCAGGCGTGTCGCGCGGGACACCGGGGTACTTCTTCGGCTCCAAAGCCGAGTTGCACCGTGCGGTACTGGAGCGCTGCTTCGCCGATGTTCGTCGTGCGGTGCGTGAAGGCAAGGAGCGCGCGCTGGCCAGCGGCGAGTCTCCCGAGGTCATTCTCGCCGGCGCCGTGGCCGATTACGCCGACTTCGTCGCGGCGCGTCCCAACTTCGTGCGACTGATCGAGCGCGAGGCCCTCTCCGACCGCACGGTGCTCGAGGGCATGCCGCTCCGGCTCGCGGTCTGGCAGGAGGCACTTGCGGCGTTCCGTCAGGAGCTCGGGCTCGACATCTCCGACACCAGCGAGGCCGCGCACCTGCTGCTTTCGCTCGTGGCGCTCACGTGGTTCCCCATCATCCACGGCCGCACCTTCCTCAAGGCCGTGGGACTCGATCCCGCCGCGCCCGGCCTCGCCGAGCAACGCAAACGCCACATCACCACTCTGCTGCTGGGCGCGCTGCGCGAGCGTGCCGGCACTTCCGACTGGTCCCGCTCATGACCGACGTCCTCACCCCCCAGCCGCCGAAGCCGGCACCTCACACGCCCCTCGCCACCGAGCAGGAGGCGCGCGAGGTCGCCGAAGCGGCGCGCGAGCAGGAATGGCGCGCGAGCTTCGTCAAAGAGCTGTTCGAGGGCAATCTCCGCCTCGACCTGATCCATCCGTTTCCCGAGCCGACACCCGAGGACGTCGCCAGGGCGAAGCCGTTCCTGGATAGACTCGAGCGGTTCCTGCGGGAGAAGGTGGACGGCGACAAGATCGACCGGGAAGGTCAGCTCCCCCCCGACGTGGTGGCGGAGCTCCAGGCGATGGGGGCGTTCGGCATCAAGATCGCCGAAGAATTCGGCGGGTTAGGCTTGTCCCAGCTCATGTACGCCCGGGCCATCGGCCTCGTCACCAGCGTCGACGGCAGCCTCACCGGCCTGCTTTCGGCCAGCCAGTCGATCGGCGTGCCGGTACCGCTCAAGCTGTTCGGCACCGAGGCGCAGAAGCGCCGCTATCTCCCCCGGATCGCGAAGGGGGCGATCACCGCCTTCGCGCTGACCGAGCCGCAGGTCGGCAGCGATCCCGCCGGGATTGCCACCAGCGCGAAGCTGAGCGAGGACGGTCGCCACTGGATCCTCAACGGCGAAAAGCTCTGGTGCACCAACGGCACCGTCGCGGAGCTGTTCGTGGTGATGGCGCGCACCGGACCCAAGGCGATCACCGCGTTCATCGTCGAGGCGGACTGGCCCGGCGTCGAGGTAGTCCAGCGGCTGCACTTCCTTGGCCTGCGCGCGATCGAAAACGGCATCATCCGCTTCACGAATGTGAAAGTGCCGGTGGAGAACCTGCTCTGGCAGGAGGGCAAGGGGCTCAAGCTCGCGCTGGTCACGCTCAACACGGGAAGGCTCACGATCCCCGCGGGCTGCGCAACCGGCGCCAAACGGGCGCTGGAGATTGCGCGGCGCTGGGCGGCCGAGCGGGTGCAGTGGGGCCAGCCGATCGGGAAGCACGACGCGGTGGCGCAGAAGCTGGGCCGCATGGCGGCGGAGATCTACGCGATGCAGGCCATCGCCGACCTGGGCTGCCTGCTGGCCGACCGGCCGCACACCGACATCCGGCCCGAGGCCGCGATCGCCAAGCCGTGGAATACGGAAATCGGATGGCGGATCATCGACGACTGCCTGCAGATCAAGGGCGGCCGGGGTTACGAGACGGCGGATTCGCTCAAGCGCCACGGCGAGCGACCCGATCCGGTGGAGCGGATGCTGCGCGACTGGCGGATCAATCTGCTGTTCGAAGGGTCGAGCGAGATCATGCGGCTCTTCATCGCGCGGGAAGCGGTGGACACGCATCTCAAGGTCGCGGGCGACCTGGTGAACCCGAAGGCCGCGACCGCCGTGAAGCTCAAGGCGATGCTGCGCGCGGGAGCATTCTACGCGTTCTGGTATCCCAAGCAGCTCTTCGGCTGGGGACGTTGGCCTCGCTACGCCGAGTTCGGGGAGCTCGCGACGCACCTGCGCTTCGTGAATCGCACATCGCGCAAGCTGGCGCGCACGCTGTTCCACGCGATGGTGCGGTTCGGGCCGCGGCTCGAGAAGAAGCAGGCCGTGTTATTCCGGCTGGTGGACATCGGCGCCGAGCTGCTGGCGATCAGCGCCGCGTGCAGCATGGCGCTGATGCAGGTGAAGAATACGCCGAGCAATCGCGAGCCGATCCGGCTGGCGGACCTGGCGAGCCGGATCAGCCGGCGCAAGGTGGATCAGCTGTTCGCGAGCGTGTTCGGCAACGACGACGACCGCACCTACCGCCTCGCCCAGAGCGTGGTCAAGGGCGAGGAGGCGTGGCTGGAGGAAGGGATCGTCAAACTGCAGTGACGCCTGGGGCGCGGCAGTGCCGCGCCCCAGGCGTTAATCGGTCCGAACCCGCCAACTCAGTTTGGCGTGGTGTTCTTGAGCTTCTCCGCGACGGTGATCGACTGGTTACTGGTCGCCGGGTTGAAGACGCCATTCGTTGCGCTCGAGCCATAGTGCGCGAGGGCAGCGTTGACCAGCGCACCGGTCTGTAGGCCGTACTCGGGTGGAACCCAGGTCGTAGCGTACGGTGCAATGGTGAGGTTGAAGGACGTCTGGTTGTTGTTGAACGCGTCGCTCTCGTAGAAGTTGACGGTGCGGGCGACACCACCAGCCGTTTGCGACAGGCTCAGCGCGATCAGCTGAGCGAGATTCGACGGAACGGCTCCGGTCGCCGAGAAGATGACCGGTTTGACTCCGCTGGCGCTCACTTGGGTGAGGGTGAAATCGGTGGGACTCGGGAAGGGAATGCTGCGGATCGCCGGGACATCACCGAACCAATAGCCGATGATCTCCTCCAGATCCGCGGAACCCTGGGTGAAGTCAACCGTCTGATTGTACTCGCCGCTTTGCAGAGCACTCGCCGGCATCCAGAACTGATTCTTGGTCGCGGTGGTGTTGAACGCCGTGCGACTGACAATTCCGGAGGCTCCGTCCGGCGTCACCATATTGGTTTGGCTGCGCCAGGAGTTCGTGGTATTCGAAGCCGTGACGGTGCCGCTCATGAGCTGAATCGCGTTCGTGGTGAAATCGAACGTGGGACCGGGCCCCGGCACCATGACGTTGCGAAACACCTGCGCAAAGTCGAACAGACTGTTCGATGGCTGTCGTGCGCCAATGAACGTGTGCGAGCCGCTTTGCAGATTCGAGATCGACCACGTGGTAGCGGGTCCCACAAAGCTGGTACTTCCGCCGGCTCCGCCAATGAAGGTGGCCTGCGCTGCTCCGAGATTGATCGCACCCTGAACCTGATTGGTCCCCACTCTGCTTCCGCCGCAGGAGGCGTCGCCCTCGGGCTTGAGCTGCGTGGCCAGGAGGTTGTAGAAGGTCGTGGTGACCGCCGATCCATCGGGCTTCCTGGTGACGATGACGAACTGCACCGAGGGTTGGGTGGCAGTAAAGGACACCGACTGCTGACCGGCCACACTGCTGTTGATGGGCAACTGGTTCCAGGGTGCTGCGCCGCTCGCCCCATCGTACCAGGAGGCGTAGACCATTGGCGTGTCAGTATTGCAATTGGTCCAGACGATCTGGACAGCGGCGCCGGCGGCAATGACGTTGACCGTGAAGGTGGCGGATGCCGAGGGTCCTCCCGCCAGGGAAACCGCGAGAGTGTACGTCGCTGAGCCCGGGGCGGTGGCGGCAGCAATGGGGAACTGTGCGCTGAATGTCGTTGCGCCAGCCGGGACGGTGCCACTCGCGATCGTGGTACCGCTGGGGTTCTTGACCATCCAATCCAGAGCACTCGAGACATTGGTCCGAATCAAGGTGCCCTGCACCGAACCCGTGCCACCTTGCACGACCGTTTGCGTCTGCGGTGATGCCGCCGCACTGAGGTTCGGGCAACCGTCACCCAGGCCCCCCGGTTGATAGCTGTTGTTGACAGTATAGGGATTGCCTGAAGTGTTCTCGCGGTGTCCGATCGTCGCCTGAGGAGGCAGCGAGCCATCGGCGCCGGCTAGCCCGCCGTCCCCACCCGGGATGCCACCGCCTCCCTTGCCGCCATTCGCGGCGCCACTGATATCGCCGGTTCCCGCAGCGCCGTTGGTGGCCCCTACTCCACCCGCCCCAGCTGCACCGGTCGTCGCACCGCCATCGCCGCCTTTGGGACCCTTGCCGGTTGCGGTTGGAGGGGTTGGACAAGGGCCTCCATCCCCACCGTTGCCGCCGGAATCGTGAATGGTTCCACCTCTCCCGCCGGGAGCGGCTTGGACGAAGACCACGCTGCTTCCGTCGGCGGCAGCCCTGGCAACTTCGTTCACGCCTTTGCCGCCTTTCCCGCCGTGATACTCTCCGTCTCCGCCAGGTCCCCCGGCGGAACCGGGGAAGGTTCCCCCGCCGCCATTCCCGGGGTGAGTCGTGGCATCACCGCCATTTCCACCCGCGCCACCGCTCACCTGGATAGCTCCTTGCTCGATCACGTTTACGGCCCCGTGGGCGTTCGTAACGGCCGGTTGCCCATCGCCTCCATTCCCGGCACTGGCCGTTGCATTCCCACCTTTTCCGCTCGCGGGACCGGGGCCACCAGAGGCGATTGCGTCGCCGCCGGCGCCACCCCTGCCGAGGGTGACCTTGAGTAACCCGCCAATATTGATAGAGCCCTGGTTGGAGACCAGCAGGACGGTGGGCAATCCCCCTGGGGGGTTGAGGCCGCCTCCATGACCGGCCACGGCGTACGCCGCGCCACTCTGCGCGGGGTTAGTGGCCGTGGCGTCGCCTCCGTCACCGCCGTTGCCTCCGTTGAAGTTGTTCACACCCTCCAAGTCGATGTCTTCGTCGGAGATCAAGGCAATGGGACCGGCATTCCCTCCGTTCCCTCCCACCGCGAGCGTCGTTCCCGTTCCGTTTGAACCATCGAGTCCACTGCTGCCGTTGATGGTCACCCCTTTCAGCAAGAGGTTACCACCTGTCGACCCTGTGAAGAGCTGACCGCAGCCCTCAATCACCTCATTGCCGTCAGCGCCTGTGGTGACGCCATCATGGGGGCCGTTCGGCGCGGGGGGACCTGGATCGATGAGGGTGCTGACAATCTTGCAGCGGTAGGGCCCGCCGACGTTCGCCTGCTGCGCGGCACGGATGGCTGGCGGACTCACCGAAACCGGCGGATTGAGGTTAGGTCCATCGACGATGACGATCTGACCCGACCCGAGGACCTGGGCTCCCTCGAAGTCGTACCCACCCTTTCCGATCACGGCGAGCTGTGACCCGCCCTGGGCCGGAGTGGGACAAGCGTTCGAGAGCGTTCCGCTCACCGTGACGGTGCCGTCCGCAGTCACCTTAAGCGCGTGGCACGGCGCGACGAGCGTGCCGGCCAGCACGAAATTCCCAGTGACGGTCAGGTTCAGATCCGCCGACCCGGTGACCGTTACACCGGACGGGATGTTCACTGACTTGTAAGAGACGGTTCCAGCGAGACTGGTATTGGAGGTCGGTGAGAAGACGCCCGTGTCGACCGGTCCGCCGCCATCGCCACCCCCACCACATGCCGCCACGAGTAGACCGAGGACACAGGGAACTGCCAACTGGGTGCGGCGGGACATAGGCTGACTCCTCAGAATGACGGCGGAAGCCGGCGTTGAGGCCGACTGATTCGGGCGGTAGGTTATGAAACCGGGTCACCGCCCCGTCACGAGGAGTCACCGCTAGGGCGATTGGGCCTCAAAGTCGCCCCTTCTTATGATCCAGCTCCGCATTCTCGGCACCCCGGCGTTGGACACCGGGTCAGGCGTGCCGTCCGACTTGCTCGCCCAGCCGAAGCGGCTGGCCCTGCTCGCCTATCTCGCAACGGCAGGCAGCCGGTCCCTCATGGCCCGGGACAAGGTCCTCGCCCTCTTCTGGCCGGAACAACCCGAGGAGCGAGCCCGGCACGCGCTCAACCAGGCGCTCCACATCCTGCGGCGGGCCTTGGGGACCGAGGCCATCGTGACACGAGGGGAACGTCTTGGCATCGACCCGACGTTCCTGTGGTGTGACGCCAGCGCGTTTCAACTGGCGATAAGGAGCGGCGAGCTCGGCAAGGCGCTCGAGCTGTATCGGGGGCCCCTGCTGGATGGTCTCTACCTGGACGACGCCCCCGACTTCGAGCACTGGCTCGATGCCACCCGGATTGCCCTGCAAACGGAGGCAAGCACCGCCGCCCGGCGGCTGGCAGAGGGAGCGGTGACTGAAGGTGATCCGCGAGCCCTGAGTCTGGCACGGCGTGCGGCAGAGCTCGCGCCGTATGACTCAGCGGCCGCCATCCGATTGGTGCAGCTCCTCGACGCGGATGGCAATTCCGGAGCCGCGATCGCGGCTTACGATGCCTTTTCCCGCCGCTTGCTGGTGGATTGTGAACTGCAGCCTTCGGTGGAACTGCAAGCGCTCATCGCCGCCCTGCGGCAGCGTCCCGCGCCGTCGTCGGCTTCCCCAACCGCCGACGCGCTCGTGCGAACAGTTTCTGCCCCGGCACTCAACCCCAGGCGCACTCGGCGGCGAGTTCTGATCGGCGCGGCGGTGTTCGCGGGAGCGATAGGACTCTGGACTTTGCGGAGTCGCGTGTTACGCGCCGCACCCTCCGCCGATGCCGCCCTGCTGGGCCGGGTGGCGGTGCTGCCCTTCTCGGTTCAGGGCGGGCTAACCCGCAGCGACTCGCTGGGACGCAGCCTGGTCGAGCTGCTGGGCTCGCGGCTGGACGGCGCCGGACCCCTGCGCGTGGTACCGGCGGATTCCGTGCTGGCGGCAGTGACGGACCGCAATCCGCTGGGTCTCGCGGCCGGGAGCGTGATTGACGGGAGCGTGACGGTGTCGGAAGGGACGCTGCATCTGCACGCCGCTTGGCGACGGGCCCAGGATCGCTCCCTCATTGGCGAAGTCACCACGGAAGGCAGCAGCGCCCAGCTCCTCACGCTGCTCGATCGCCTCGCGATCCAGCTGCTCGCGCAGGCACAAGTCGGCCCGCGGCACGCGCTGTCCCGAAGCGCCGCGCTGGCGGCAACCTCCCTCCCCGCTCTCAAGGCCTACCTCGCGGGAGAACAGGACTTCAGCCAAGGGCGCTTCACGGCGGCATCGCAAGCGTTTGAGCACGCGACGGTGCTCGACTCTTCCTTTGCGCTCGCGCAGTACCGCCTTGGCGTCACCGCGTTGTGGGCGGAGGACTATCCGCTCGCTGCCGCCGATGCGGGGACCCGAGCCCTCCACCAAAGCGCCACACTCAGCGACCGGGACCGAAGACTGCTCCAGGGCTTTGACGCCTGGCGCCGCGGCGACCGCGATACGGCCACCTCACGTTTTCTCAGCGTGCTCGCGAACGACCACGACAATCTCGAGGCGTGGTTTCAGCTTGGCGAGACTCTGTTTCACTACAATCCGTCGTGGGGCCTGCCGATTACCGAAGCGCGCGATGCCTTCCGTGAGGCGATCCGGATCGATCCAGATCACTGGGGAGCGCTCTGGCATCTCGCCATGCTGGACGCCTACGAAGGCCAGACGAGCGAGCTCGACCGTCACCTCGACCATCTGCTACATCTCGGACCGGCGACGGACTACGTGCTGGAGATCGCCTCGCTACGCGCTTGTGCTCATCGAGATGCCGCGGCGCGAACCCGGCTGATTGAATCCTTGCGTTCGGTCGCCGAGGGCCGCCTGCTGGACATGACCTGGCGGTGCGCGGTATACGGCCGGGATATCGAGGGCGCCGAGCTAATGGCGCACGTGCTCACGGAGCGGCACACGGTTCGCTTTGCCGAAACCCAGGGACGCTATCTCCTCGCCAACTTTGCCATGGCGCAGGGCAAGCGCTCTCAGGCACTCGCCCAGCTGGACTCGTTGCGGCCCGTGAGTGCGGCGATGGCCCTCGATGGAAAGACCAATCTCGCCTTGTTGCCTGACGTGACACACTCTCGCGAGCAGCTGCTCCAGCTGAGCGACGAATGGTGGAAATGGCACCGGCAGTCCAAAGATGGGCGATTTGACCATACGCGAGGACGACTCGAGGCCGAGCTCGCTAATCACGCGCGCGCCGACGCCATCGCCGCCGTGCTCGACTCGGCAGCGGACGAGCCCGGGGCGAAAGGACTCCGCCGTATAGAAGCCGAGGAGATTCGAGCCCTGGCGGCGCTGCGACAGGGGAATCAGGGTCTCGCCCTCCATCAAGTCGAGGTGCTTCCCCCCGTCGTGTGGTTCGGCCTGATGGTCTCTTCCCCGGGCGCGAGCCGCCCCTGGGGAAGGTTTCAGACCGCCGAAACGCTCGCGTCGGCCGGCCGACCACAGGACGCGCTCCGGTGGTACGGATCGCTCTACGAGCTCTCGATGTATGACTTGATCTACGCGCCAGCGGCGCACGTCCGTCGCGGGGAGCTTTACCTGCGCCTCGCGGACACCGCCGCCACCACGGCGGAGTACGCGCGATTTCTCGAGCTGTGGAAGGACGCAGACCCGGATCTCCAACCCATCGTCGCTTCGGTACGAGAAAAGCTGACCCGGCTTTCCGCGCATCGCTAAATTGGTCCGCATGGCAACCGCCGAAGGCAGGACCCTCCCATTCACCGGCCCCGACACGATCGACGTGGCGGTGCTGGAAACCTTCGCGTACGAAGGACCCGAACAGGAAATCGTCACGGAAACCAACGAGTTCACGGCGGTCTGTCCCTACAGCGGGCTGCCCGACTTTGCCCAGCTTCGCATCTGCTATGTACCCGATCGCACGTGCGTCGAGCTCAAGAGTCTCAAGTACTACGTGACGAGTTTTCGCAGTGTGGGAATCTTTCAGGAGCACGCCACCGCGCGCATCGCGGAAGATCTCTTCCGGCTCCTCACGCCCCGGGCGCTGTCGGTGCGGACGGTCTACAATGTGCGAGGGGGATTCGAGACGACCTGCACGGTGAGTCTGCCCAGAGCCTGAGCCGCCGCTCAGTGGAGCGGGCTCGCGGCGCGATCCACTGCCACGTGGAGGATCTTTCCGGACGCGGTCTGTCGAGGAGTCTCCCGGGTCACCCGTAGCAGGCCGCCACCACGCCACTGCAGCTCCATCAAGCGCTCGCCACTCGCACCTCCGCCGATCGCCGCGAGAAACACCTCGGCAATTTCGCTCGCGTCGAGCGGCCCGACCGACGGACTCACCAGGAGCTGTACCTGGGGACGCGCCTGTCCGTCATCGAGCGTTTCGACGAGCTGGTAATCCGTCGGCCCTCCGCCGAATCGCCCCGGGAGCACCTGCTCGAGGATCCGGACCAGGTCGACGTCGAGCAACGTCATGCCACCCGCGGTGAGTTTCTCGTAGCTCCGCACCTCGTGGATGTGAAGGGTCCAGCCCTCGCGCTCGAGGCCGCACCCACAAGAACGCCGCGTCAGCTCGGCGCGATCACCCAGGCAGACGTTGAGCAGCGTAATCGGCGCCGAGGGCAGCAGGGACGAAAGCAGCATCGCCTTGGAGGGCAGCGCGGCACCGGCGGCGAGGTCGCCGGGCTGGATGAGCGCATGGCGGTCATCGAAGAAGTGCATGTCATCCGCCGCCTCACCATGGGGACAGGCATAGGCGAGAATGTCACTCTCCGTGGCGCCCATCCGCGGGTACACCGCGGCTCCGGTGGACTCGATCACGCGGCGGCACGCCTCGGTGGTTGGCTCGCCTCCGGCGGTGAACCGGGCACCAGCGATATCAATCCCGGCGCGCACTGCCGCCTGGCATACGAGCACGGCCGAACTTGCGAAGGTCCAAATGTGAGGGATGCGTCCGCGGGCGCGCTCGGCGGCGATCCAGCGGACGATTACGATCGGATCGTCGAGTGGCGCGAGCGTGTGACGCGGGAGGGGTACTCCCGACAGCAGGCTGCCGAGCCGCAGCGCATGGGTACCCAGCCGGTAGCGTGAACTGAGAGCCGGAGTCGCCGGATCCACCGGAGTAAACCAGCGGACGGGAGGGCGGCCGCCGCGCGCCAGCTCGAGCGGATTGGTGACCGCCGTGCCGCCGGGGACACCGTACTGGGCGTGCGACCAGTCGCGCCCACCGTAGGCTTCGAGGGCGAGGTGCGTGTTAACGGCATGGTCGTTCACGAATGAGAGGTCGAGCGGGACGCTGGTGCGGGAGCCCCGGCTGCCGCTGGATTCCGCCAACCCATGAACGACGGCGCCGGGGCGGAGCAGGCTTGCCGCCTCGACGGTGAACTCGAGGCTCCCACGCGTTACCGGGCGGCGTCCCTTGAACTCGTCGCCCGTCAGGTACACACCGGCGCGGAGCAGCTCGCGCAAGGCCCCTTCGACTCCCTCGCGTCCGATCAGCGCTCCGGCGTCGGCGGGGGTACAGCCGGCGTGCTCGAGCAAACGCCGATAGGGCCCGTCGCGCACGGCATAGGCCTGCACGATGCGCTGCAACAAGCCCTCGCCCCGACGCGCCAGGCGCCCTCGCACCATCGCGCGCGCCTGCTCGAGCGTAAAGGGATGCCGCAGAAAGCGCGGCAAGGCGGCGAGCAGGCGACAGCCGACGCGCAGATCCTCAGCCGACAAGCCGGGCCGGCGCTTCGCCACACGCAGCCTCGCGCTAAGGTTTGACCACGCCGACGGGCTTGGTGCGGGAGATCACGGTCCCATCACCCACCGCCCCGCTGTCGTTCCGCCCCCAGCAGTACAGCACCCCGGCGGTCGAGCGCCCGCAGGAGTGCTCCACGCCCGCAGCGACGGCGGTATAGGTCAGTCCGCCCGACACCAGTGTCGGCACCAGGCGTGTGGTGGTGCTGCCATCGCCGACTTCACCGGAAATATTGGATCCCCAGCACCAGGCTTCGCCCGAGGTGGTGCGGGCGCAGGTGTGGGACACGTTGGCGGAGACGCTGGCGAGGATCAGGCTACCGCTCAGCGCGACCGGGGTGAGCTGATCGGTCGTGGCGCCATTGCCGAGCCGGCCGGAGGCCCCGCCGCCCCAGCAGTAACCCGCGCCCGCCGCGGTGACCGCGCAGCTGTGCACGCCGCCTGCCGACACCGACGCGAACAGGATGCCGCCGGCCACCGCGACCGGGATGGCCGCGTTGGTGGTTGTCCCGTCGCCGAGGCGGCCGCTGCCGTTCCCGCCCCAGCAGAAGACCGCGCCGCTCGCTTCGCGACCGCAGCTGTGGGCGTTGCCGACGCTGATCTGTGTAAAGGCATGCGCCCCGGACACCAGCGTGGGGACGGAGCGATTGCTGTTGGTGCCATCGCCGACCTGGCCATTACCGCCGAAACCCCAGCAGCGGGTCGTGCCATCGAGAAGCAGGCCGCAGGTGTACCCGTTGCCCGCCTGGATGGTCGCATACTTGAAGCCCCCTGTGACCAGGGTCGGCACCGGGCGAGCGGTGAGGCTGCCGTCGCCGAGCTGGCCGAAATCGTTGGCGCCCCAGCAGTACGCGTCGCCGTTGGCGATTAACCCGCAGCTGTGGAAGACCCCCGCGGTGACCGCGGTGAAGACCCGGCCCCCGCTCACCAGGGTGGGCACCGAATCGTTGGCCGCGGCGCCGTTCCCCACCTGCCCGTGGTCGTTGAGCCCCCAGCACCAGGTCACGCCGCCCGCGTCGATGGCGCAGCTGTGGCTGTTGCCCAGCCCGACGGCCACGACCCCGAAGCCCACCCCGGTGGCGTGCAGCGTGAGCGACGGTACGCCGCTGCGCGCCACGGTCAGCGTGTTAGGGCCCGGCAGCAGCCCCAGGATCCAGACGCCGAGCGTGGCGACGCCGTTCGCGTCGGTGAGCGGGGCGGCCCCCGAGACCGTGCCCGCCCCGCTCGCCACGCTGAACGTCACACTGACCCCGGGAAGCGGATGGCCGGCCGCATCAGTGAGCAGCACGGCGGGCGCGGTGGCGATGCTGCCGCCCACGGCCGCGCTCTGGCCCTCGCCGGCGGACACCGCGAGCACGGCAGGCGGGCCGACGGTGCCGGTCGCGGTGAACTGGACGGTCACGCCGGGGAGCGCCGAGCTCGCGGCCGTCAGCGTGTTGAGACCGATGGTGCTGGAGAGCATCCAGCGCGCCGGCGCGGCGACACCGTTGGCGTCGGTCGTCGTCGTCCCGCCCTCGACGCTGCCGCCCGCGCTCGCCGTAAAGCTCACTGGGAGGCCCGCGATGGGGTTGCCGGACCCGTCGGTGATGCGCACGGCCGGGGCGACGGGGACCGCGGCCCCGGCCACCGCGGTCTGGAGGTTTCCGGCAAACACGCTGAGGAGCGCGGCGGCGCCCGCGCCGAGCTGGATGGGATCCGTGGTGACCGAAGCGAGACCGGTCGCGTCGAAACGAATGCGGAAGCTCCCGATCGTCCCGCTCAGCGCCAGGTTGCTGAAGACCGCCTTGCCGTCGTGGTCGCTCCGCGCCTGAACCGCACCGCTCAGCGCCCCAAGGTCACCCAGCAGCACCGCGGTGACGGGAACGCCGGACTGGCTGACGGGCTGGTGCTGGGCGTCCACGAGCTGGAGCACCGGCTGCGGATGGAACGCCACCCCACTCTGCGCCGGTCCACCCGGAGCGACAACCAGGACGAGGCCGACCGGCAGAGTCGAGACCACCGTCGCCGCCCCTCCCGAACAGCCGAAAGCGGCCGCCAGAAGAAGCGTCGGAACAACGCAGCAGACTCGTGGACAACGCGGCACGCAGCATCCCGTCAAAAAGGACTCCAGGGATATTACAATTGTACCGCGCGTCACCCCCGCAATCCTCGTTCCAGACGGAAGGCGCACCCCCCGTGGCCACCAATTCCCTCACCATCACCGACAATCGCACCGGCAAGAGCTACGAGGTGCCGATCAACGAAGACACCATCAAGGCGATCCACCTGCGGCAGATCAAGACCGGTGCCGAGGACTTCGGGCTGATGACCTACGACCCGGCCTTCCTCAACACGGCCGCGTGCCGCAGCGCGATCACCTACATCGACGGCGACAAGGGCATCCTGCGCTACCGGGGCTATCCCATTGAGCAGATCGCCGAGGAGGCGAGCTTCCTCGAGGTG
>CAYNNS010000030.1:0-10590 GCA_964398345.1 uncultured Gemmatimonas sp.
CGAAGGATGCGCCGGCGGATCCCTGGCGCGGCGCGACCCTCGAGTGGCTGATCCCCTCGCCGCCCCAGGAGTTCAACTTCGCCACCATACCACCGGTCAACAGCTCCACCCCGGCCTGGGATCTGCGCCGCGCCAGCGGCGGCCAGCTGCCCGAGCCGGGGCGCGAGAGCGGCGCCGGCATCCACCTCCCCCGGCCGTCGATCTGGCCGCTGGTGACCGCGGTGGGCGTGTTAGGGGTGATCGGCAGCATTCTCTTTACCCACAAGCTGCCGCACTCGTTCTTCGTCATCACCCTCACCGGCGTGGCGATCCTGTTCTATGGCGTCTACCGCTGGGCCTTCGAGCAGCCCTTCCCGGAGGAGCACTAGCCCGTGAGCCACGCCTTATCCGAGCCGCACGGCATCGCCGGGGGCTCCCAGCATGACTCGCACCCCACCACGACCGGGATTCCCAGCCGCAAGCTCGCGCTCTGGACCCTGATCGGCTCGGAGTGCCTCTTCTTCGCCTCGCTGATCTCGACCTACCAGGTCTACAAGGGCAAGAGCCTGGTCGGGCCGCTGCCCCACACCGAATCGCAGTGCCTGCTGCACGGCAAGATGCAGACCTGCGAGCGGATCTTCGAGATTCCGCTGGTTACCACCGGCACCGCGATCCTGCTGTTCAGTTCCTTCTTCATCGTGCTGGCGCTCTACGGCGCCCAGAAGGGCAACCGCAAGATGCTGATCGGCTGGCTCGGCGCCACGGTGCTGGCCGGCATGTTCTTCGTGGGGATGCAGGTCTACGAATTCCAGCACTTCTACCACAAGGGGATGGGCTACGGCACCAACCTCTTCTCCTCCACCTTCTTCACCCTCACCGGGTTCCACGGCAGCCACGTCACCGTGGGGGTGATCTGGCTCGCCACGCTGCTGGTGCTGGCGATCAGGGGCAAGCTGTCGCCCCAGCGCTCGCTCAATCTCGAGATCGCCGCGCTCTATTGGCACTTCGGGGACGTCGTCTGGATCGTGATCTTCCCCACCGTCTACCTGATGAGGTGAGCGGACCATGGACGCCCACGCGCCCGATCAGCACAGCCATCCGACGCCCGCGCTCTACCTCAAGATCGCGCTGGTGCTGTTCGTCCTCACCGCGCTGGAGGTGCTGGCGTTCGAGGCGGGCCGCGGTGGTCTGGGGCCGGGACTCCGCCCCGTCATCGAGCCGATCGTGGTGGAGTTGCTGGTGGTGCTCTCCGCGGCGAAGTTCGCCCTGGTCGCGCTGTTCTACATGCACCTCAAGCAGGATCCGCGCCTGCTCTCCAACATCTTCGTCTTCCCCCTCATGATCGCCGCGGTGATCATCGGGGCGCTGATGGTGCTGCTCTCCTACTGGCGAACGGTGGGGGCGCACTAGAAACGGTAACCGGTAACCGGTAACCGGTCACCGGCCACCGGTCACTGTTGTTATGCCCCCGTTCTCTCCCCAGTGGTCAATTCATCCTTCGGTGCTGGCGGGCGTCATCGCGCTCGCCGGGCTCTACTGGTACGCCGTCGGGCCGCTGCGGCGCCGCCGGCAGGCGCCGGCCACGCCGCCCTGGCGCATCGCCTGTTTCGGCGCCGGGCTCGGCGTGCTGCTCGCGTCGCTGAATGGCCCGGTCCACGATCTCAGCGACAGCTACCTGTTCTGGGTGCACATGGGGCAGCACCTGCTGCTCACCATGGTGTTTCCGCCGTTGTTCCTCGCGGGGGCGCCAGGCTGGCTGATTGACCGCCTGACCGCCCGACCACCCGTCCGCCGGATCGCCCGCCTGCTGGCGCACCCGGTCTTCGCCGGCGTCTTCTTCTCCGCAATCCTCCTGGTCTGGCACACCACCGACGCCTACGACCTGATGATGCGGAACCACGACGTCCACATCGTCACGCACCTCATGTTCATGGTGGCGGCGGTGCTGCTCTGGTGGCCGGTGTTGAGCCCCTCCGCGGCATTGCCGAGACTCTCTCCCGGCCTGGGCATGCTGTACCTGTTCCTGGCGCAGCTGCCGATGCAGCTGCTCGGCGCCATCATCACCTTCGCCGACACGCCACTCTACACCTGGTATCTCGCCGCGCCGCGGACCTGGGGACTCTCCCCGCTCGACGACCAGAAGCTGGGCGGGTTATTGATGTGGATTCCGGGCAATCTGTGGATCTGGGGGGCGATGTCGCTGCTGTTCTTTCAGTGGGCGAGAAAAGAGGGTGACAGGTAACCAGTAACCAGTGACCAGTAGATTCCTACCGGTCACCGGTCACCGGTCACCGGTCACCGGTTACCGGTTACCGGTTCACCGCCACAGGCAGAGGATCACCCCCATCGCGAGCATGTACACCAGCTGGTACCCGGCGTCGATCACGAACGCGGCGAAGGGCTTGTCGGAGTAGAGATTCGCGGTGAGTCCGATCGTCGCCGCGAAACCCAGCCAGGTGATCCCGCCGACCTTCACGCCGCTCAGCACGCCACCGGCGACTCCAACGCGATCGATCAGCACCGCCATCACCCAGGCCAAGACCGCGAAGCAGACCAGGCTGATGCTGTAGCTCCTGGCCATACCCTTCTTCATCGCCTCGAGCTTTTCGGGCGTGTACTGATTCGCCGACATCCACTGGCGGGCGAACAGGGCGGGGGAGTACCACAGCGCGCCCAGGATCCATGCGGCGACCGCGGCGACGACGACGGCGAGGTAGTTCACGGTGAAATGCATGAAGCCTCCGGGTTAGTCACGGCGCGAACGTTTCGCAGGCCTTGATCTGTCCGGTCGTCATGCCCTGCCGGAACCAGTGGCTGCGCTGTTCGGAGCTGCCGTGGGTGAACGCCTCGGGAGACACGTGGCCGGTCGACATGCGCTGCAGCCGGTCGTCCCCGACCGCGGCGGCCGCGTTGAGTCCTTCCTCGACGTCGCCGCTGTCCAGCTCCCCCCGCCGCGCCGCCGAGCTGCCCCACACCCCCGCGTAACAGTCGGCCTGAAGCTCGAGCGCGACCGACAGCGCATTGCCCTGATCGGGATGCGCCTCCTGCAGCCGGCGCACCCTTGCCTCGGTGCCGAGCAGTAGCTGTACGTGATGGCCGACTTCGTGGGCGAGGACGTAGGCCTGGGCGAAGTCGCCCGGCGCGCCGAAGCGCTGGGCCAGCTCCTGGTAGAAACCCAGGTCGATGTAGACCTTGTGATCGCCGGGACAGTAGAACGGACCGGTCGCCGATTCCGCGAGGCCGCAGGCCGACTGAAACTCGTCGCGGAACAGCACGAGCTTCGCATGCTCGTAGGCCGTGCCGGTCTGCTGCGGCAGCACGGTGTCCCAGGTCGCCTGCACGTCCTGCAGCACCGAGCTGATGAACGCTTTGAGCTTTTCTTCCTCGGGCGAGGACTGCACCGGGCCCGAGCTCACGCTGTCCGCGCCGGGGCCGATGCCCGCCAGCGAGAGGAAGTTCCGCTTGAAGATCAGGCTCAGGATGAGCAGGACGATGACGCCGCCGAGGCCGAACCGTCCGCCGGGCAGGCGGAAGCCGCCACCCGATTGTCCCCGCATGTCCTCCACATCGGGGTTGTCGCCGCCCGGCGTCAAACGCATCAGGCCGTGCCGCTCGCGGGATCGATACCCATCCCCATCGCGTGGTAGCCATTGTCGACGTACACCACGCTCCCCGTGATGCCCTCGGCGAGCGGGCTGGCCAGAAAGGCCGCGGCATGGCCCACATCACCGGCGAGTAGCTCGCGGGAGAGCGGCGCGCTCGCCTGCGTGTAGCGGATCATGCGCTCGATCAGCCCGATCGCGCTGGCCGCGCGCGAGCCCAGCGGTCCCGCCGAGATGGTATTGACCCGGATCCCGTGGCGGCGGCCCGCCTCGTAGGCCAGCGTGCGCGTGTCCGACTCCAGGGCGGCCTTCGCCGAGGACATGCCGCCGCCGTAACCCGGGATGACGCGCTCGCTCGCGATATAGGTGAGGGAGACGAACGAGCTGCCCGGGCGCAGCAGGGGAGCCAGCTCCCGCATCAGCGCGATGTTGCTGTAGGCACTGACGCTCACCGCCTCGAGGTATCCCTTGCGCGTCGTGTCCAGCAACGCCCGCTTGACCTCGGGTCCATTGGCCAGGCTGTGCACCACGATGTCGAGCGCGGGTGCGCCAAAGTCTTCTTGCATGCGCCGCGCCAGCCCCTGGATCGAGAAATCCCCCCGCTCCCGATACCGCTTGTTCTCCCGGATCTCGGCCGGCGCGTCGTCGAGCGTGTCGAACGCCGCGTCCAGCGGGTAGATCCGCTCGAACTCCATGCTGCGTCCGGCGTCGAGCCGCAGCGACTCCGCCAGTTTGCCGCGCTCGAGCAGGTTCAGGAAGATGTTGAGCGCCGGCGGCCAGGTCCCCACGCAGATGCTGGCGCCCGCCTGCGCCAGCGCCTTGGCGATGGCAAAGCCATAACCCGCGTCGTCCGCGACGCCTGCGATGAACGCCCGTTTGCCACTGAGGTCAATTGCCAGCATGGGGGCTCCACTAATCGACTAATCGACTAATCGACTAATCCACTAATCTACTCTTCTCTCAGCACCGCGAGCGGGGCGCGCTTGAGAATCTCCGCGCTGTTCCAGAGCCCGACCCCGAGGGTGAGCCCGATCAGCAGTGCCGTCAGCCCGGCCAGCGGCAGCACCGGCAGCTGGTAGGGTGCGTCGAACACCCAGCGGGCCAGGGCCCAGCCTCCCAGGCTCGCCAGCACCACCGACGCCAGTGTGGCCAGCACGCCCAGCGCGACGTACTCCGCGACCAGCACCTTGAGCACCTGGCCGCGGGTCGCGCCGAGCGTCTTGAGCAGCACGGCTTCGCGGATCCGGTGCAGCCGCGAAGCGGACACCGAGCCGACCAGCACGATGGCACCGGTGACCAGGCTGAAGAACGCGAGGAAGCGCACGATCAGCGCTCCGCGGTCCAGAATGCCTTCCAGGGCCTGCTGGATCTGGGAGAGGTCGAGGATGGTGACGTTGGGGAAGCGCTCGGCCACGCTGCGCTGCAGCCGGCCCCGCTCGCCGGCGCTGTCGGCGCGGACCAGCGTCACCAGCATCTGTGGCAACGACTCGAGCGCCCCGGGCTGGAACACCACGAAGAAGTTGGGCTCGAAGCGGCGCCATTCGACTTCACGCAGACTCGCGACTCGGGTGCGTAGCGTGGTGCCTTGGATGTCCCACACGATCTCGTCGCCCGGCTTGACCGCGAGATCTCCCGCGACGCCGGTCTCCAGCGAGATCAGCGCGACGGAATCGGGAGCGCGCGGGCGATCCCACCAGCGTCCCGCCACCAGCTTCTCGGTCCCGGTGAGGCTGTCCCGATACGTGCTGCGATACTCGTGGCGCAGCGCCCAGGGCTGGGGCACCCCCGGCTGGCGCTGCGCGATCCCACGCCCGTTGCCGCGCTGCCGTCGTCCGCTGTCGGCCGGGCTGTCGGGCGCGGGAGGCGGGGCCAGCTTCGCGACCGGAATGTCGCGGATCGCGCTGATCCGCATGGTCACGATCGGCACCGGCGGCGAGGGCATGAGTCCGTGCTCCCGGATCAGTGCCGCGACGCCCTGCTGCTGCGCCGGCTGGATGTCGTAGAGCATGAGGTTGGGCCGCGTGTGCCTGCCGCCGGGCCGGAACTGCCGCAGCAGATTGCTCTGCGCGACGAACAGGGTGGTCAGGATGAAGGCTCCGAAGCCGAGCGCCAGCACCACGATCACCGTCTGGTTCGCGGGCCGGTACAGGTTGGCGAGCCCCTGGCGCCAGAGGTAGGGAAGCCCCGACGGGAACCAGCGCCGCACCCCGGCGATCAGCAGGCGCGCCGCGACCCAGAGTCCGAAGAGCGCGAACCCGATCGCAACAGCGAAGGCCACCCCGACGCGGAGCTGTCCCACCTGGATTGCGGCCAGTGCCACGACGCTCAGCGCGAGCGGCAGCCACGCCGCTCGCGCCAGCCGGTCCTTCCCGAGGGCCCCGGGATCCACGTCCCGGCGCAGCACCAGCAGCGGCGAGACCCGGCGCACCGCGAGCAGCGGGAGCGCGGCGAAGATTCCCGCCACCCAGAGCCCGAGCCCGGTGCCCAGCAGAATCGAGCGCGGAGAGGGGACGACGTGTACGTCCACCGGCAGCAGGCCGCGGAAGAGCAGGGGAAGCAGCTGCTGCAGGGCCACGCCGGCCGCCGCGCCGATTGCGCTACCGATTGCCCCCATGACCAGTGCCTGCAGCAGATAGACCGCGAATACCTCCCGGCCGGTGGCGCCCAGGCAGCGCAGCACCGCGATGGTGTCGAGCTTGCGCTTGATGAACACATTCACCGCGCTGGCGACGCCTAACCCGCCAAGCAGCAGCGCGACCAGCGCCACCAGGCCGAGGTAATTGCCCAGCCGGGTGAGGGCGTCGGTCAGGTCTTCGCGATCCTCCTCCACCGTCCGGATGCCGACCCGCTGCTCCCGGAGCAGCGGCCGGTAGCGCTTGGCGAGGGCCAGCGCGTCCTTGCCCGCCGGCAGCTCGACGAAGGCTTCGTAGTCGGCGCGCGACCCGAACTGCAGCAGCCCCGTGCGAGGCAGGACCCCCGCCGGCAGGAACACCCGCGCGCCGAACGCGCTGAACACGCCGACGTCACCCGGCACGTTCAGCACCGCGCCGAGAATGGGGAAGCGCCCGTTGCCGAGCGCGAGGGTGTCGCCGAGCCGGGCGTTGAGCGAGCTGAGCAGCACCGGATCGACCAGGACACCGTCCGAGTCGGCGAGCCGCCGCCACATTCCCCGCGGCTCCGTCGCAATCGTGCCGTAGAACGGGTAGCCACCTTCGACGGCGCGCACCTGGACCAGCCGCACGCCGGCGGTCCGCGGCACGTAGGCCATGCCGACGAAGCTGATCTGGAGTGCGCGGCGGCCGCGGCGCGCGTGGGCGTGGCTCGAGTCCGGTGCGATCAGGCTGTCGAGCAGCGCGTTGACCCGTGGCGGAAGCGCCCGGTTGCTGCGGAACGAGATGTCCGCGCCGAGCAGCGAGCGCGCCTGCTCCGAGACCGAGGTGCGCAGGTTCAGGGTGAACGAATTGATCGCCACGAGCGCGGCGACTCCGGCGACGACCGAGCCCGTGAGCAGCCAGAGCCGGCGCCGGCCCCGGCTTTCCCGCCACGCCATCCGGAGCACGAAGCGGGGACCGATCACGCGGCGGCCCCGCTGTCCTCGACGATCCGGCCGTCGGACAGCCGGATAGTGCGGCGCGCTTGGGCCGCGAGGTCGTGATCGTGGGTCACCAGCACCAGCGTCGTTCCGAGCTCCCGATTGAGCGAGACCATCAGCTCGATGATGGTCGCGCCGGTGTGGGCGTCGAGGTTCCCGGTGGGCTCGTCGGCGAAGAGGATCTGCGGCCGGATGCTGAAGGCGCGCGCCAGGGCGACGCGTTGCTGCTCGCCGCCCGAGAGCTGCGCAGGGTAGTGATGCGCGCGGTCTCCGAGGCCCGTGCGCTCGAGCAGCTCGAGCGCCCGCGCTTCCGCCGCTTCGCCGCGCAGCTCGAGCGGCACCTGCACGTTCTCCCGCGCGGTGAGCGTCGGGATCAGCTGGAACGACTGGAACACGAAGCCCACCTTCTCGGCCCGCAGCCTGGCCCGCTGGTCCTCGCTCAACGAGCCCAGATCCTGGTCGTCGAGGCTGACCGTGCCGCTGGTCGGGCGGTCGAGACCCGCGAGCAGGCCCAGCAGCGTGGTCTTTCCGCTGCCGCTGGGGCCCACCACCGCGAGAAAGCCGCCGCGCTCGAGGGAGAAGGTGATATCGTTGAGCACGGTGAGCGGGCGCCCGCCGGACAGATAGGTCTGGGTGAGCGACGCACAGCGCAGCATGGGACTCCGGTGGAGAGCGGAAAGGCGAATGATAGCGCGATATCTGTGGCTATCCGTGCTGGTTGCAGCGGCCTGCAAGCCAGGCGGGCCGGCGGTCGGGCGGACCGGCGGACAAACCGGCGACTCCTCTCCGACCGCCAGACCGCCAGACCGCCCGCCCGCCTCCGGCCCCACTGTCGTTATCCTCGGCACCAGCCTGACCGCCGGTTATGGTCTGCCCGATCCCGGCACCCAGTCCTACCCCGCGCTACTCCAGCAGAAGCTCGATTCCGCGGGCCGTCGCTTCCAGGTGGTCAATGCCGGCCTGAGCGGCGAAAGCTCCGCCGGTGCGCTGAGCCGCATCGATTTCCTGTTGAGTCGCGATACCGTGGCGGTGCTGATCGTGGAAACCGGCGCCAACGATGGGCTGCGGGGCCAAGACCCCGATTCGGTGCGCGCCCGCATCCAGGCCATCTTCGATCGTGCCCGCCAGCACGACCCGTCGCCCAGACTCATCGTCGTCGGAATGGAAGCGCTCCCGAACCTCGGCCAGGACTACGTCCGCCGTTTCCACGCGATCTATCCCGAGGTCGCCCGGGCCAACGGCGCCGCGCTGGTTCCCTTTCTGCTGGCCGGCGTGGCGGGCGTGGACTCGCTGAACCAGGACGACGGTATCCACCCGACTGCCGTGGGACACCGCCGCCTGGCGGAAAATGTGTGGCCCGTGCTGGAGCAGGTGACGCGCACTCCCTGGCGCAGGTAGTTTTCTCCCCCCATGGTGCTCTTCGATACCGAGAAACAACGCGCCGCTCTGGTGCTGTTCCTGCTGGGGCTCGGCGTCGCCATCGCCCTGGCCCCCTACGCCACCGGCCTGCTCGGCGCGCCGGTGCTGTACGTCCTGTTCGCACCGCTGCACCGCTGGCTGTCGCGCTGGCTGCCGCGCTCCGCCGCAGCCGTGTTGGTGATTCTGATCGCCTTTCTCTTGATCGTGCTCCCGGGCATCTGGCTCGTCGGGATGCTGGTCGGACAGGCGCAGAGTGTTGCCAGCTCCATGGTCAACAGCTCAGTGCTCGCCCGGATTCAGACCCTGCGCGTAGGTCAATTCGCCGTAGGACCCCAGATTGCCGCGCTCGGCAAGGAGCTGATTACCTGGCTCGGCAGCAACGCGCTGGGTCTCATCGGTACCGCGACCCGCTTCACCCTCAACCTGCTCTTCACCTTCTTTGGGCTCTACTACCTGCTGCTCAACCCCGAAGGCGCCTGGCGGGGGGTGGAGCCCTACATCCCGTTCTCGAAGGCCAATGTCGAGATCCTGCGGGACCGCTTCCGCTCGGTGACCAGCGCCACGGTCGTGGGTACCGGCCTGACCGCGGTGATCCTCGGCATCATCCTGGGCATCGGTTTCGCCATTTCCGGGTTGCCTGACCCGGTGTTCTGGGGTGTGGTGACGGTGGTGCTGGCGATCCTTCCCGTGGTCGGCGCGGGACTGGTGTGGATCCCCGCGGTGGTGGTGCTGGTGATCAACCATCGCTACCCCGGCGCGATCTTTCTGACCGTGCTTGGCGTGCTGGTGATGCCCAACGTGGAGAACCTGGTCCGGCCCATCGTCTTCCGCCGCTATTCGCAGATTCATCCGATGATCACGCTGGTCGGTGCGATAGCGGGAGTGAGCTACTTCGGGTTGCTCGGCCTGCTGATCGGTCCGCTCGCGTTGTCGTACTTCTTCGAGCTCTTCCGCATGTACCGGGAGGAGTACCTCCCGGCGTGACGACCCGCGCATCTCGCGCGGCGGTCTTCTGGTCGTTCGCGGCGATCTACATCCTCTGGGGCTCGACCTACCTTGCCATCCGGGTCGTGGTCACGGTCTTCCCGCCGTTTCTCGCTTCAGGAAGCCGGTTCTTGCTGGCGGGCGGATTGCTCTATGGCTGGGCTCGCTGGCGCGGCGCCCCCGCGCCCGATCCCCGGCTCTGGCTCTCGGCGTTGCTCTTTGGGGGACTTTTTTTCCTGGTCGGCAACGGCGCCGTCTCCTGGGCCGAAACCCGGCTGCCCTCGGGATTGGCGGCCCTGCTCGCCGCCACCTCACCGCTGTTCACGGCCTTCTTCGAGAGCGCGCACGACGGCTGGCGCCGCCCCGCGGTTCGCGTGCTGATCGGCATCGTGGCGGGACTGAGCGGCGTGGCCTTGCTGGTAGCGCCCGGCGAGTTCATCGGTGGCGCCCATGCGGATCTTGGCGGCGCTGTCGCCATCACCATCGGCGCCCTGGGCTGGGCTGCGGGCTCGGTGCTCTCGCACCACCATCCGATTCCCGGATCTCCCGAGCTCACCACGGGGATGAAGATGCTGATGGGCGGGGTGTTGCTGACGCTCGCGTCGCTGCTCCTGGGCGAACCGGGGCGCATCACCGCGGCCAGCCTGGCGCCGCGGGTGCTGTTTTCCTGGGGCTACCTGGTCGTCTTCGGGAGCCTGATCGGCTTCAGCGCATTTACCTACCTGTTGCGGGTTACTACTCCGCAGAAGGTCACCACCAGCGCCTTCGTGAATCCGCTGGTGGCCGTGGCGCTGGGCTGGCTGATCCTCGGCGAGGCCGTGACCCCGCGGACGCTGGTCGCGGCCGCGGTGATCATCGGAGCCGTGGTGCTGATCCGCGTGAAGACCGAAGAGCCGCAGGAACCGTGAGATTAGTCGACCAGGCGATTAGTCGATCAGTGGTATCCACTAATCGCCTAATCGCCTAATTGCCTAATCGACTACTTCACGGCCTCCTCTCCCTCCCCATCTCCTT
>CAYNNS010000030.1:10600-18127 GCA_964398345.1 uncultured Gemmatimonas sp.
GGAGGGCTTCCTGGTTACCGGTCACCGGTACCTGGTCACGGTTTTCTCACCCGTCCCATCTCCTTACACACTGCGTTGCCAGGCCCCGGCATCGTGTTGCCGAATTCCTTGAGCTCGGCCCGGCGATTCTGGGCACGGCCGTCGTCGGTGGAGTTCGGCGCTACCGGCACGCACTCGCCGAAGCTGCGCAGCACGATGGTCATCCGGTCGACCGGCACGCCTTGTCCGGCGAGGTACTTCTTCAGCGACTCGGCCCGCCGCATCGCCAGCCGCTCGTTGTACTTCACCCTCCCGTCCGCGTCGGCATGGCCATCGATGGTGAGCTTGATGTCGGGATGGTCCTTGAGGACCTTCGCGATCTCGTTCAGCCGGGTCTGGTCCTCCGTGCGGTAGACCACGGTCTTGTCGAACTCGAAGAACGCGGAATCGCGCACGACGATGGTGAGCTGCTGCACGTCGACCGTCGCGCTTAAGCTGGGGCCGTTCGGGATCTGCGCCGTGACGTTCTTGGTGCCCGGCGTGGCAAAGGCGATGGCGTTGCCGGTAACCCGACCGCCCGGCGAGGACAGCGTGTAGTTCTGCACCACCTCGCTGGTGTTGTCGCTGTAGTAACAGGTTACGGTGTAGGTGACCGGCTGATCGATCCGCACCGTGGCCGTGGCCGGCGTCAGCTCGCAGCGCGTCAGTCTCCGGGCGCCCGGAGGCGGCAGCGGAGGCGGTACCGGGGCCGGCGGCGGCGGTGCCGCGACGGTCACCCGGGCTGTGGAGCAGATCCGGTTGCGCTGGCCGCAGGCGTTGATCGTCGCGTTGCCGGTTCCGCCGGCTGTGTAGACGCCGGCCGGGCTGATCGTCCCCGGTCCACTCACCGTAAAGACCACGTGATCAGGATGTCCGCAGTTCGTAGCCGTAGCGTTGAAGGTTGCCGTCCCACCCGGCTGCACCGTCGCCGTCGTGGGGGTGATCGTGGTGCCGTCCTTGCTCCGATTGCACATGCGGAGCATGAGCGACAACCCCGCCTGAGCGCCCAGGTCCAGGTTATGGCCGGGAGGGGTCGGCGCCGAGATGCCGGCTGCCTGATTGACGATCGCCGGTTTGCCGTTGTTCGGGCTCCAGATGTAGTCCAGGGTTCCATCCACCCGGAAGGCGAGCCAACTGGTGAGCATTCCCCGGAAGCCAGTGAGGGCGCTCGCCGCCCAGTCGCTTCCGCGAAACCCGGGCTCGCCGGCCACCCTCTTGCCATAACGGTTGTAGGCCGGCCCCGCACCCAGGATCCAGGTAAACGGGCTTCCCTCGCCGAGTCGCTTGTTGAAGTTGAGCCGCAGGTGGATCGGGTAGTAGGTCAGCGCCGTGCTTTCGTACCCCTTGAAGAAGTCCTTGACGTCCGAGGCGTTGCCCGAGGCGTCCGCCTCCAGCTCCCAATGATTGTTGAAGAAGTAGCCGACGCGACCTCCGCCACCCCATTGGTTCGCGCCCTTTCTCGAGGTGTCGAAGCTCTTGTCGAACCGGTTGTACCGGACGAAGCCCCCCACCTCGATGGCCCCCTTCTCCTGCGCCCTGGCCTGCGTCGCACACCAGCCCAGGATGGCGAACAGCAGGAAATTCTTGCGCATACCATGGCTCCTTGCGGTTCGGTACGGTTGTACCGCGCTGACCTGCGTTGCCCCCCCGCGTCCCACTAATTTCAGCGTCATATGCCCGGCACCCGTCTGTTCCTGCTCCTGAGCGTCGCCGCCCTCGCCAGCGACGCCCCAACTCCGCTCCGCGTCATCCGGGTTACGCCTCCCGGCGATGCCAGCCCGGCATCGAGCTTCACGGTCACCTTCGACCGCCCGGTTGCGGGTTCCCTGGACCGATCGGTGGATCCTCGAAGCGTCCTGACGATCGAACCCGCCCTCGCTGGCACATGGGACTGGCGCGACCCCGTGACGGTCCGGTTCCGGTCGGCTGCCCCGCTGGCTCCCGGCGTTCGGCTCAATCTTACGGTACGACCCGGCTTTTCCGCCATGGATGGCAGCACCCTGGCAGAGCCGTACCGCTGGAGCGTCCGGGTTAGGGGTCCGCTGGTGCTGGCGGGACTCCCCGCCGCGGCGGGGGTCCCGGCACGGTTTCTCCCTCCCAACGCGCGCTTCCAGGTGGTCCTGAGCGCCGCGCCGGATTCGGCGCTGTTGGCCCGGCTGGCCTATGTCGAGCTGAGCCGCTCCTGTCCGCAATCCGGGACCATTCCGCTGCGCCCCGGTCCCGCGATCCCTATCGCCGGGAATGCCCCCTGGCAGTTCCGCGAAGCCGGCGGCTGGGACCGCGATCAGTCGGCCGACTCGCTGCGCCGGGTGGTCACGCTGACCCCCGAGCGGCCGTTGCCCTATGACTGCCACGGGTTCCTGGTGGTGCCCAAAGCCATCGATGCCGAGCAACCGGGCGAGCTGGAGCGCTGGGACCTCACCACCTACGGCAGCTTCCAGCTGGTCAGGATCACCTGTGGGGGAGGCGGCCGGGACTTCTGCCCGACCGGCCCCTTCGAGCTGCTCTTCTCTACGCCGGTACAGGGCGGCGCCTTGCTGCGCCGGCTCGCCACCCTCCCCAAGCTGGCGCTCTCGATCACCGACACCACCGAGATCAGCGAGCGCTGGACGGTGTCTGCCGAGCTCAAGCCCCACACCGGGTACGTGGTGCGGCTCGACTCGACCCTCACCGACAGCTTCGGCCAGCGGCTGACCGGCAACCCGGTCGGCACCTTCGCCACGACGGGCTACCGGCCCAGCGTTTCCTATGTCGAAGGCCGCACCATGGTCGAGCGCGTCGGGCGGCGCACGTTGGGCATTACCTACGTCAACGTCGACACCCTCGAAGTCCAGACCATCGCCGTTCCGGACAGCCTCGAAGGCCGCTTCTTGAGCCGGAGCTGGTACTCCTGGGCGGACGACTGGGCCGCGCTGCAATCCCGCGTCGTGCGCCGCCGAATTCCCGTCGCAGCCGCGCGGGACCGGGTGAGCCTCTTCGGCCTCGAGTTTCCCGCGCCCACTCGCGCTCCTACTCTCACTCTCGTGAGGGTCACCAGCCCCCGGCTCGTGTTCATCGACAAGACCAACCGCAACGCGCCGATCGAGCCGCGGCAACCCATCGCGCTGGTACAGGTGACCGACCTCGCGGTCCACGCGAAGATCGGCGTGGAAGAAGGCGCGGTCTGGGTGACCGGCGCCAGCGACGGTCTCCCACGTCCAACGGCCGCGGTCACGTTGCGCGACGCTTCGGGTCGCGCGCTCGCCAGCGACCTCACCGACGCCAGGGGCGTCGCCCGGCTGCGCGGGATCCGGCGCCCGCCGCCCAAGCCGAGCGCCACCGGCCAGCGCGACTGGGAAGCGGAAGCGTTCGACGGCTACGTCGAAGTGAAGCTCGGCAATGACCGCGCGCTGGTGGGCGTGAATCAATGGGATTCCGAGCTCTCGCCCTGGCACTTCAACGTGTATGGCGCCTGGGGCGACGACCGCCTGCCGATGGCGGGCGCGGTGTTCACCGAGCGCGGCATCTACCGCCCGGGCGACTCGGTCTTCGCCAAGGCCATCCTGCGCACCGGGCCGCTGGGCGCGCTCAAGGTCCCGGCCCGGGGCGATTCCGCCCGGCTGGTCTTCAAGGACCGCGACGGTGGCGTATTACGCGAGACCCTGATCGCGCCCTCCGCCTTCGGCACGATGAGTCAGGCCATCCGGCTGCCGCCTAACGCGCCGCTCGGCTACTACCAGGTCGGCGTGAGTCTCCGCCGTCAGGGCGAGTGGAAGGAGCTCGGCTCGGCGAGCTACCGCGTCGCGGAGTACCGGCCGCCCGAATTTCTGGTCGACGTGGTGTCCGACACCGCTCCCCGCTTCGAGGGCGATACCCTGAGCGCCACCGTCTCGGCGCGCTATCTCTTCGGCGCGCCGATGGGCCGGGCCAAGGTCACCTGGACGCTGCGGCAGACCGCGCTGGAGCCCTGGTCGATTTCGGTGCCGAAAGCCGAGGGCTTTTACATCGGTGCGCAGGGGTGGTGGTGGGAGGAGTTCCGCTCCGAGAATCGCACTACGGTGAGCCATACCGAGGTCGACACGCTCGACGCGGGCGGCCACCTGAGCCTCAGGGTCCCCGTTCACCTCGCCGATTCGGGCCGGGCTGCCGACGCCACGCTCGAAGCGGTGGTGACCGACGTGAACCGTCAGACGGTCTACGCCGCCACGTCGGTGCTGGTCCACCCCGCCGACTTCTACCTTGGCGCCAAGCCCACCGGTGACGAGTACTTCTGGAAAGCCGGGACGCCGCAGAGCCTGCGGGTTATCGCGGTGCGGCCCGACGGCCGTCGCGTAAACGGTGTCGTGGTCAACGGCGAGCTGATTCGCCGCGAATGGCACCAGGTGCGCCGGGAACACGACGGGTACGCCGAGCTGGTCGGAGAATGGGTCAGCGACACCGTGGCGCGCTGCCGCGTCACCACCGACGCCGACACCGCGAGCTGCGGCTTCACCCCGGCCCTCGCGGGGAGCTACACCATCGAGCTCCGCGCCAGCGACAGCCGGAGCCGGCCGGTGCGGACCAGCTTCTACCGCTGGGTCACCGGCCCCGGCTGGGTGCCCTGGAGCGACGAATCGCAGTTCAAGATGGACGTGATCCCGGACAAGACCCGCTACAGGGTCGGCGACACGGCGACGGTGCTCTTCGCGACGCCGTTCACCAACGCCGAAGCCTGGATCACCGTCGAGCGCGAAGGCCTGATCGAGCAGCGCCGCCTCAAGGTCACCGACGGCGCAACCACGCTGAAGTTCCCCATCACTGAAGCCTGGGCTCCCAACGCCTACATCGGCATCGTCGTCTCGCGGGGTCGCAGCGCCCCGCCGGGTCCGCTCGATGACCCCGGCCGCCCCACCCTGCGGGTCGGCTATGCCCAGCTGCAGGTGACGCCGGAGCGGAAACGGCTCAGCGTGACGCTGCAGCCCGATCAGACCGAGTATCGCCCGGGACAGCGGGCCCGGATCGGCGTCCAGCTCCGGGACGCGGCCGCGGCCGGCCAGCGCGGCGAGGTGACGCTCTGGGCGGTCGATGAAGGCGTGCTGGCGCTCACCGGCTACACGACCCCCGATCCCCTCGATCTGCTGTACCGGAATCGCGGGTTAGGGCTCCGCCTCGGCAGTAACCTGGTGAGCGTGGCGCCCCAGGTGCCCGCGGGCGACAAGGGCCGCAACCCCGGCGGGGGCGGCGGCAACGGCGAGAGCGAGGTGCTGCGTTCCCGCTTCAAGACCACGGCCTTCTTCCTCGGCTCGGTCGTCACCGACAGCAGCGGTGCCGCCACCGCCACGGTGACCCTGCCCGACAACCTCACGACCTTCCGCGTGATGGCGGTGGCGGTGACCGCGGGCGATCGCTACGGCAAGGGACAGTCGCCGCTGCTGGTGACCCGGCCCCTGCTTGCGCGCGCGGCGCTGCCGCGCTTCCTGCGCCCCGGCGACCGCTTCTCCGCCGGCGCCGTCATCAATCACCGGCTCGGCGGCACGCCCACGGTGCGCGTCTCGGCCCGCGCGACGGGAGTGCGGCTGACGGGTGACGCCGCGAAAAGCGTGACCCTCGAGGCCGGCCGCGGGCGCGAGAGCCGTTTCGACTTCACCGCGCTCCCCGGCGACTCCGCCAGCTTCCGTTTTGACGTGGCCGGCGCCCGGGACAGCGACGCCGTGCAGCTCCGGATTCCGCTGCGCCCACCGGCGCGCGAAGGCGCCCTCACCGCCGCCGGCATTCTGCGCGACACCGCCACGGCGGGCTTTACGCTCCCGGGCAACCTCGATCTCGCCCGCAGCAAGATCACCCTGAGCCTCGGCGCGTCTCCCGTGGCGCTGCTGCGATCCTATTCCCAGTACTTCGCGGTGTACCCCTACGAGTGCTCCGAGCAGATGGCCAGCGCGCTCACGCCGCTGCTCGCGCTCTACCGCGCGCGCAAGGTCGCCGGCGCCGAGGCCGGCGACACCGTGGCGCTGGCGGCGGAGATCCGCGAAGGCGTCGCCCTCCTGCTGCGGCGCCAGCGGCCCAACGGCGGCATCGGGCTCTGGAGCGCCGAGGACTGGACCTCGCCCTGGCTCAGCGCCCACGCCGGCAAGGTGTTGCTCGAAGCCCGGGCCGCCGGCTTTGCCGTGCGCGATTCCGCGCTCGCCGAGCTGGTGACCTTCGTGCGCGAGTCGCTCCGGCGCGACCCGCAGCTCTTCGTCAGCGTGTCCCTGCGGGAAAGCGACGTGCGCGCGCGGCTGACCGAGCGGGTCGCCGTCGCCGAGTTCCTCAGCCTGGCCCGCCAGCGCGACCGCGCGCTGGAGAACGATCTCCTGCGGCAGGCCGCCTTGCTCGCCCCCGAGAGCCGCCTGACCCTCGCGCTGACGCTGGCTCGCGGCTCCGACGTCCCTGACGCGCGCCGCCTGCTCGAGCCGCTGTGGAACGCGGTGCACGTCGAGGGCCGCTCCGTCTCCATGCCCGATTCGCTTCGCGACGCGTTCTACTTCCGCTCGACCATCCGGCCCGCGGCCCTGCTGCTCGAGGCCACCCTGGCGGTGGATTCCGCCCACGCACTCGTCGCCCCGCTCTTCGCGACCGTGGTCACCCGCGGCCACGACCGCGAGGACTGGTGGTGGAATACGCAGGACTACTCGGCGGCGGTGCGTGCCATCAACGCCTGGATGCGGGTCTTCCCGCCTGCCGGGACGGCGTCAGTGCGGGTTAGGGTTGCCGGCCGGCTCCTCGCCGGTCGCGACAGCAGCCTGGCACTGAGCGGCCTGGTGACTCCGCGCGGCGACAGCGCGACGCTCCGCGTCACGCTCGAAAACGCCAAGGCCGCCCCGGCGTACTGGGCGCTCACGGTGAGCGAGGTTCCCCGCGAAGTCCCCGTGCGCCCGGATTACCGCGGCATCGTCGTCGAGCGCTGGTACGAGGACTACAGCAGCGGCAAGCCCGTCGTCGAGGTGGCCGAAGGCGAGCTGGTGCGGGTCCGGATCCGGGTGACCGTTCCCGAAGACCGCGCCTTTGTCGTGGTCGATGACGGGTTGCCCGCGGGACTCGAAGCGGTGGATCTCAGTCTGCGCACCGTCGGCGGACTCCCCGGCCTCGCCGCTCCCGACAGCTCCGCCATGGAAGAAGACACCGGCGACGGCCGGGTGTCGCGCTGGAACTTCGGCTATTGGGACGGCGGCTGGTGGTCGCCCTTTGACCACCGTGAGCTGCACGACGATCGCGTCGTCTATGCCGCGCGGGCCCTTTGGAAGGGCGCTTGGTCCATGACCTATGTGGCACGCGCCACCACGCCCGGCGTCTTCGTGCGCCCACCGGTCCACGCCGAGGAGATGTACAATCCCGCCGTCTACGGACGCAGCGACGGCGGCGTGTTCACCGTTAAGGCCAGGCCGCGGTGACCTGGCGTCGCTTCGCGGCCTGGTCCGCCGGCTGCTCGCTGCTTGCCCTGCTCGGGCTCGGCATCTGGGTCGCGCTCCCGCTGCCGCCGGGCCTGCTGCTCGCCCCGCGGGCGCCGACGCTCCG
>CAYNNS010000031.1:0-10666 GCA_964398345.1 uncultured Gemmatimonas sp.
ACAAATCCATCCCGCGATAGATGATGTAGAGGTTGATCCCCCAGAAGAGCAGGAGGAAGAGCCACTGGGTGGTGGTGTGGCCTCCGAACCCGGGGCCCAGGAGGTTCGCCCAGCCCGGAATCAGGCTCGCGAACAGCGTGAACACGGCTTCCCCGCCGATCCACGCCTGGATCCCGAACCAGCCGCAGGCGACCAGCGCCCGCAGCAGCGCCGGCAGGTTGGAGCCGAGCGTCCCGTACGCCGCGCGCGCGAAGACGGGGAAGGGGATGCCGTAGCGGGTCCCCGCGTGCGAGTTGAGCAGGATCGGAACCAGCACGATCACATTGCCCAGCAGAATGGTCGCGACCGCCTGCCACCAGCTCATCCCGCTGGCCATCAATCCCGACGCCAGCATGTAGGTCGGGATGCAATGCGCCATGCTGATCCACAGCGCCGCGTAGTTGTACGTGGTCCAGCGCCGCTCGGCGAGGGGCACCGGCGCGAGGTCGCGATTGTAGAGCGGGCTTCGCTCGATGGCGCCGGCGTCCGCCAGCTCGACCCGGCCGTCGGGATGGCGAACGGCGTTCACGCGGGGGTGGGGAATCCGGGGGACTGACTGACCCGGCGGGCCTGCTCCACATGGCGCCAGGCGTGAGCGACCAGCAGCCGCCAGCCGTCCAGCACGCTGTAGGTGATGACCGCGAGGAACGGTGAGGTCATGATGGTGCGGGCCGCGGCTGCTTCATCCAGCATCTCGGTCCGCTTCCCGGCGCTCCGCATGTCTGCGATGAAGCGCGCCACGATGTCCCCGGCGATGGCGCTCGTCGCCGGCCGCGAACTCGGTGGTGCGATGAACTTGCGGGTGGTTTGCGGCGACTGCGAGCGGATCATCGCCCGCCCGATCAGACCCGGCAGCACCGGGAGCCGCCGCCAGACCGAGCGCGGTGCGCTGGCGTCGAGCGCGGCGTCGGCGGCCCGCACCATGAGCTGGTTGGAGGTCAGCAGGTGCTCGAAGCACTGCGCCACGCTCCAGCGCTTCTCGTCCGGGCGCCAGTTGAGCTGCCCAGCATCGAGTCGGGCAAACTCGGCCCCGGTGTCCCGAGCGATCGCGTCGAGCTCGCTGCGCACCTGCGCCAGGGAGAGTGTGGTGTAGTCTCGCAGCGTCAGCCTCCGCCCTGCATACTGAGGATGACGTTGCCTTTCTTGTGGCGCTGCTCCACGTAGCGGTGCGACTCCGCCACCTGCTCCAGAGGGTAGCACCGGTCGATGACCGGCTTGAGCTCTCCCGCCTCGGCGAGCCGCTTCACCAGGAGCAAATCGTCCAGCTTGGACCGGGGCAGTCCGTCGTCCACCGAAGCACCCTTGCCCCCCGGCGTGAGCGCCGCCTGACACGCGAGCTTGAGCGGAGAGCTGCGCTTCCGGCCCACCGCATCGAACACCAGATCGAAGCGCCGGTTTCCCGGCGTTGCGTCGCGGGTGTAGTCGAGGGCGGCGACGGCGCCCAGCGAGCGCATCAGCTCCAGATTCCCTGGACCGCAGACCGCCGTCACCTCCGCGCCGAAATGCTTTGCGAGCTGCAGGGCCGCGGTGCCCATGGCACCCGAGGCGCCGTAGATGAGCACCTGCTGTCCAGGGCGGATATCGGCCCGTTTGAGGAAGTACGCCGTAATGATGCCGCCGTAGGGAAGCGCGGCGGCTTCGGCGTAGCTCAGGTTGGCGGGAGCCGTCGCCACCAGACTCTTGTCCGGCACCCGGGCATACTCCGCGTAGCAACCCATGCGCATCGTCGTGAAAGCAAAGACGCGATCGCCCGGCCGGAACTGCGTAACCCGCGAGCCGGCCTCGACCACCTCGCCCGCAAGCACCGCGCCGAGGATCGAGCGCCGCGGCCCTCCGAAGCCCATCAAGAGGCGTACCATCGCCCGGAACCAGAGCGGTGCCGTTGGCGCGCCGCTCCTGATGTAGCAGTCGCTGACGGTGACACTGGCGGCGTGGATCCTGACCAGAAGGTCGCGGGCACCGGGAACCGGCCGGGCGACGTCCCGGATTTCGAAGACTTCCGGAGGCCCATAGCGGGGACAAACGGCCGCCCGCATGGTGTTCACGCTGTCGCGCTCAGTCCCTTCTCAGGCCAGTCCCATAAGAATATCTCGTTGCCATCCTGGTCCTTGACCACCAGCGTGGGCTTGCCCCATTCCCGGCGCTCGGTGGCTACGCCGCTGGCGGCGAGGTGCCGGGTCACCGGCCCGATCTGCTCGTCCTCGAGGCCGATGTAGACCCGGCCATGGCCGACGCGGGCGCGGGTGGGTTCCCAGGCTGCTTCCAGAATCAGTTCGAACCCAAACAGCGAGACCTGGAATACGGAGCCATCCGGGGACGTCCAGTCCTCCCCGAAGCCCAGCTGCTTCGTGTAGAACTTCCTGGCGCCCTCGGCGCTCGTGACGAAGAAGACGGCTCTCGCGTACAGGTCCTTCATGGGGCCCTTCCCCCAAGCCACGGAGTGCCACGATAGGAATCGGCGATCACCCACCCGGCGGCGGACAACGCCCACGAGCTGAAGAATTCGGTCCAGTCGAACGGTTTGGGATGTGCCGTCACGATGGGTACCCAGACCAGCAGCGTGAACAAGGCCATCTGCAGCGTCACGAGCGTGGCTCCCAATCGGGCCAGCACACCGGTGAGCACGGCGATGCCCGCGGCGATGAAGGCGCCGCCGGTGAAGTAGGCCCAGGCCGTGTGCCACGGCAGCCACGCGGGCACCAGCGGAGCGGTGCGGTCGAGATAGGCAAAATGGGCAAGGCCGAAGACGATCACGGCGAGCCCGAACAGCACTCGCGCGATGCGGAAACCCTTGTCGCCGGAAAGTACCCACGCAGTCGCGAGCAGGACCGCGGTATCCGCGCAACCCCACACATTCCCCACGGAGATGGGGGTGCGGATGCCGACGGGCACCCGGATCAGCAGCAGCCAGACCGCGAAAGCGGCCAGCAGCGCGCGGGCCGCCGCGACCGCGGTGCGCGGCCACAACAGGCCGATCCCGCAGACGAGTGAAAGCAGGGCAGTGGCGTAGACCAGTGCCACGCGGGCGGACAGGCTCGGACCGACGCCGCCCCAGGTCGGCATGAAGTCCCGCTGGACCAGGCCCAGGATGCCGAACGCGATCAGGGTCAGCGCAAAGAAGGCGTGACTCGGGCGGAGGGTGCGCATAGTGTCACAAGTATGCGCGCTGGGTCGGGTTTGAGGAATGCGCATTACCAAGGGCTTACATATGCCTTGACAGGCATATGCCTGATAAGGTATACTATCACCATGGAATCCGCCTTTGCCGTCATCGCCGAGCCGAACCGCCGCGCCATTCTGAGCCTGCTGGCCGCGTCGCAGCAGTCGGTGGGTGAGCTGGAGCGCCGGCTCCGCATGCCGCAGCCGGCCGTGTCCAAACACCTCCGGGTGCTGCGCGACGCCGGTTTCGTCGTAGCCACGGTCGACGCCCAGCGCCGCCTCTACCGGCTGAATCCGCAGCCGCTGCACGAGGTGGATGCCTGGCTGGCGCCGTTCCGCCGCTACTGGAATACGCAGGTCGATGCGCTCGAACGGCACCTCGACCGCATGGAGCGAGCAACCCCAAGCAAACGAAAGGTCAGGAGCAGATGATGGCTGATCGGACGCCGTACGCGCCGGGTCCCGCCGCCGGCGCCAGCGTGAAGAAGGGCGGGGACAAGTGGACGTTGATTCTGGTCCGAGAGCTGCGCCACGCTCCCGACAACGTCTGGCGGGCGCTCACCGATCCCGCCGAGCTTCGCCACTGGGCGCCTTTCGAGGTGGACGGCAGCCTCGGCAGGGTGGGGAAGGTGCGGCTCACCTGGGTCGGCACGCCCATGGCAACCGACACCGCCGTAACCCGCGCCGACCCTCCCAGGCTGCTCGAGTACAGTGACATGCGCTGGGAGCTCGAGCCCGTCGGTCGCGGCACCCGCCTCACCCTGTGGCACAACATCGATCGCCGTTTCATCTCCTGGGGCGCCGCGGGCTGGCACATCTGCTTCGACGTGCTCGACCACCTGCTCGCGGGTCAGCCGATTCCCAGGATCGTCGGTCCCGAAGCGATGAAGTTCGAGGGCTGGCAGCGTTTGAGCGCCGAGTATGCCAGACAGTTCAGCGACGGAAAGGCAGCGACGCCATGAAAACGAGCGACCCCTCCCGGCTCATCGACGCGAGGATCAAGGAGCTCAACGACTGGCGCGGCGAGACGCTTGCCCGGGTCCGGACGCTGATCAAGCAAGCCGCCCCCGAGGTCGTGGAGACCTGGAAGTGGAGAGGCGTTCCGATCTGGGAAGACCACGGAATCCTCTGCACCGGGGAGAGCTACAAGAACCACGTGAAGCTGACGTTCATGCAAGGCGCGCAGCTCAAGGATCCCGGCAAACTCTTCAACGCCGGCGAGGGCAACGCGCGCCGCGCCATCGACCTCTTCGAGGGAGATCAGCTGAACGCGGCGGCGTTCAAGGCGCTCATCCGCGAGGCGGTCGCGCTGAACCGCTCACGGCGCGCCCGCTAGCGCCGGGTCAGCGTCAGCCGCGCGAAAGGCCGGCGCACCCCGATGCTGTCGTTGTCCATGTGCCACTGCCAGGAGTTCGCGGTGCGATTGAAGACGAAGGTGTTGTGGAAGCTGGTCGACGCGGTGTAGTGAAAGAGAAAGGGAATCGAGTCGCCGCTCACGCGTCCCCGGCCGATTCCCGCCGGATCGAAGGCGCTCACTCCGGTGTTGTCCATCCACTGACAGACGTACTCGCCGGTCTTGGGGTCGCGAACGAAGAGCACGATTGCTTCGTACACCGGGGCGCCGTGGGCACCCCGCTCGCGCGAGACCTCGTGCATTTGCACGTACTCGTGCCCGAGCATCCATTGGAACGTGACGTCGTGGGTTGTGGCCTTCCGTCCGATGTTGCCTCTCAAGACCCAGTGGCCCAGCAGGCGCTGGAACACCGAATCGGGGTGCATTTGCGCCTGGAGGCGGGGCGCGACAGAAAACAGTACTAAGCATGACACGGCAAACTTGCGCATGATGGGAAGTCCAGGAGAAGGGTCAGCCGCCAACTCGCACCAGGGATAGCTGGATGACCTGCCGAATCCAGCGGGCTCGCCGCCTGATAGCCATCGGATGCCTTGGCGAGAACCGCCAGCAACATGGCGGGGCCGCGCAGCGCATGGCCGGTTGGCGCACCAACCAGGGTCATGAGGCTGCGGACCGTCGGCCCGCGAAAGACAACCCTGCTGCTGTCCGCTTCCAGAACGGTGACTTCTTCCTGGGGCAGGGCCTCGAGCTCGGCCGTTGTCAAAACCTTCTTGATTCCGTTCTCGCCCACCAGCGTCAGCGTCGCCGCGGCGGACTGGGCTCCGAGCACCGGAGTACTCGTCGCCAGTAGAGCCAGGGTCACGGCTGCAGATCGCATGAATCGTCGTCTCCCTATGGTGCGACGAGGTAATACACCTCGGTGCGAATCCTGCTTGGGTCAGCGTCCCATTCGCGCTGCCAATGTCCATAGATCTCCCAGTTCGGTCCGGCGGGTCGGCGATGGTTTGCCATGCACCAGTCGCGGACCGCCGTGTGCGCAGCGCCCAGGCCGCCGTAGGGGCCGAAATGCGTAACCGACGCCACCATCCCGCCCGGCGTGGCCGAGCGAACCACCTCGCCCTGCTCGACGAACGGCCCCTGCAACTCCACGCCGACCTCGAGCCGGATGGCCCCATCCCAGTAGATCGCCACGTGTCTGCCGGCCGCAACCTGCTGGGCGCGTACCGCCTGCCAGACTCTGCCACACCACTCCGGTACCAGGCGTGACAACTCAGCCGCGCTCGCCTGGCCGCGGATGACGGCGAGCGGAATGGCGTCGAGCCGCTGGACCTGAACCGAGGAGGAAGCCATTGCAGCGTCCATCGATCAGGAAGCCGGGACCTCGTAGCGGAGCTCGACCATGCCGCTCTTGTACGCCTTCGCTTCCGCCAGGTGGAGGGCGGTGTCGTTGTCGAGCCTGTCGAAGAAGCGGATTCCATCGCCGATCAGAACCGGAAGAATGGAATAGCGAATCTCGTCGGCCAGGCCGAGTCGCAGGCACTCGCCCGAGACGACACCGCCCCCGACGAACCAGATGGAGCGGAACCGGGGGCGCAGCCGAGTCTTCACGAGCTCGGCGAGGTCGCCCGAGTAGAACTCGACGCTCTCGCGGGTTCGCGGCAGCTCGCGCCGGGTGAGGACGAAGGTGGGTTTGTCACCGTACGACCACCCGAACCCCTTCGCCTCGAATCCCAGGGCGGTCTCGTAGGTGCGCGATCCCATGACGTAGCAGTCGATCGTCGCGAGGAACGCCGCAACTTCCCCCGGCTCCAGGGTCTCCCCGCCGGCGAATTCGTCCGAGGTCTCGAGCCAGTCGACGCTCCCGTCCTTGCGGGCGATGAAGCCGTCGAGGCTCGCCGCCATGTGGATCGTGACCCGGGAGCGGTTGGGGCTCATAGGACCTGTGGGCTACCTTGTCGCGAAGACGAGCACGTTGCCGTCGGGATCGCGAATCCCGGTCTCACGAGTTCCCCAGGTCTGATCGGTCGGTGCCAACTGGACCACAGCACCGCGCGCGGCGACTTCCTCATGCAGCCGATCGACATCAGTGACCCAGAGAAAGGCGTCGGTCATTCCGGCGCGCTCGAGCTTGAAGGACTGGAGGTGCAGCCACACCCCGTCGCGGGACAGACCGAGATAGCGTGGATCGGGCGAAATCGCCTCGGCTGGATAGGCAAACATCTTCTGAAATCCCAGGACTCTGCAGTAATAGTCCTCGGCTCTGACAGAATCAGAAACTGCGATGACCGGAATGGCGCTGGTGATCACCGGCTCGAACGTTTCTTCTTTGCCGGGCGCGACTTGATCATCTTGACCGCGCCGGCGATCCGGCGCGAACGGGTTTCCGGTTTCTTGGCCTCGGTGATGGCTTCCACGTATTCGCGCTGATGGCTGAAGCTCATCTCACGCCAGCGCTCCCAGGCGGGCGGAGCAGCCTTGAGTGCCTGCACCAGATCGCGCGGTGGCTCTATGACCCGCTGCTCCGTGTCCAGCGCGATCTCCACGGCGAGGGTTTCGTTGCCCTCCAACCCCGCCGCCTCGCGATTGCTCTTCCGCAAGGGTATTCCCACGCAGCCCCCCATAGCCGCGATCGTACTGCGGTAGGTGTAGCCGTTCAGCGTGACGCGAACCGGAGCGCGCACCTTGCCAAATACGGCCTTAGGGTCGAACGGAACGGGGATGTAGGACATCGAGTCATTGCGAACGATGGTGACCTGAATGGTCTTTGCCGGCATGGGATCCTCCGCGCGTCCCCTGAGGGGCTGGAATATATCGCGCTTCGGCCCGGAGGCCGGCGAGATAGTCGCATCATGCGGCGCGGGCGAATAACTCGAGCGCCGCGCGAAGCTCGAGGCTGCGTGCCCGGATGCGCGGGATCAGGACCCTCCCCCCGACACAGACGAGGAAGTCATGCGCGAGACCGGGTTTCGCGGTGCGCACCCGGGTAAGCGGGAGATCGAAGAGCCGGGCTACCGGCGACGCAAAGGCAAACGGCTCCACCGTCTGGATGTCGCGTGGGGTAAACTCGAACCTGAGGGTCGTGTCGACGTCCCTGACCAGCCAGCCGAATACCCGTGGTGCCGCTGCCTGGAAGCAGAGCGCGGAATTGTCGATGGTGAGGCGTCCCTGCGCGAGGTAGACGATGGCCGCGCGCGCCCACGGCATGATCACGCCGCGGAGATGGGCGGTTCCCGCGGGAAAGCGGAACCGGCCGAGCAATTTCTGCCCCACGGACGCGTGCGCGTACGAGTCCGCGAGTCGGTGGAGCTGTTCCTCGGTCGAGAGCCAAACCGGAGAAAACTCGGTCATGAGACCAGAGTGATCCAGAACATCGCACGCCACCGCTTGCCGGTGACGAACACGTGCCCGGTTTCCTGGTCGAAGGCGATGCCATTGAGCACGTCGTCGGCAGATCCGCCGCGATCCTCGGCGGGAATGCCGGCAAAGTCGAGAACCTCGCGCACGATGCCGGTGCTCGCATCGATGCGGACGATCCTGTCACTCGGATAGACATTGGCGAAAATCTCGCCGCGGATCCACTGGACCTCATTGAGCCCGGACACCGAAGCCCGGGTCGGGAAGCGTACGGCGAGTCTCCGGGTTACTCTGCCTGTCTCCGGATCCATGAAACGCAGTGTCTCGGAGCCATCGCTCATGATGAGGTGGTGTCCGTCGGTGGTGAGGCCCCAGCCCTCACCGCGGTATCTGAACGAGCCGATCTTCGCCAGATCGCTGGCGTCGTACACGTAGCCGACCTCGTGCTCCCAGGTCAGCTGGTAGAGACGGCCTCGCAGCAGGGTGAGACCTTCGCCAAAGCGATCGGGGGGAAGGGAAACCGCTTGGCGAACCACCCCGGTCGCCGGGTCCACGCGGCGGACCTGGGAGTGACCGTACAGTCCGGTACTCTCGAAGAGGGTGCCGTCGTGCCAGACGAGACCCTGCGTAAACGCTGTCGTGTCGTGCGGGATTCGGGCGGCAATCTGGAATCCGGATGCCGGTGCCCCGAGCCACGTCCTGGGTGGCGAAGACAGTGGGGGGGCTGTCATCGAGCGACCCGTAGTCTCACGGTCGCCTCTGGCGCACGGTTAGGCGGCCCGACGACGAGCAGGACATCACCCGGCTTGTCGGGGGTGAACTCGAAGTCCGCGGTTTCACCGGGCAGCAGACCGGCAACACTCGGGCGAACCGTCGCCTGAGAGGGCGGAAGCGTGAATCCATCCTTGGCGATCGCCCGCCACTCGAGCAACGCCGAGTCGCGCACCAGGCGGACTGAAGACGCCAAACGGTACACGGCGATGTTGGCGATGCGGAGACGATAGGTCGTTCCGACTTTCAGGTCCCTTGCCTGAGGCTCCAGCGCGCCGTTGATGAACATGCGCTGGGGGACGCCGTCGGAAAGGAGGAAGACGAGGTCGTGCTCCGGGTGCCATTCTTCTCCTGGCTCCACTACGAGCAGCGAGCCAACCAGACCTCCGTACTGTTGGCGCAGATCATCGAAATGCGTATGGTACATGAAGGTGCCCGCGCGCCTTGGCGTGATGAGCACCTCGAAGCTGTGGCCCGGCCGAATGGCAGGCGCCAGCCGACTTGCCGTGCCGCTCCAACCGGCAACGCCGTCGTAATAGCTCTCCAGTTCGATGCCGTGCCAATGGACGGTGGTAGGCTCATCGGACCGGTTGATTACCTCGATGCTGGTTGGCTCGCCGCGCGTTAGCACCAGCACCGGCCCCGGATATTCTACCGAATCCCGTCTGGGCTCGACGCCGCGCTGCAAGACGTATCCAAAACGACGCTCGCGATCGCCAGGCCCGGAGTCTGACTGCACGAAGAGGCGGAGCCGCCGCACCGGTCGCCTCGCGGCGGGCAGCGCTGCATGCCCGCTCACCGTAATGCCCAGGATCAGACCGTTCATCCCCGTGAAGGCGTGCCGATCAGGATCGGCCTGATGATGCGCGGGGTACTCGACCTCTTCTCGCCTGCCGATGCGTGGCGTCTTCGCGACGTGGCTGGTCAGGTGACAGTGGAAGAGCCAGCCGCCCGCCCGCTCCGGCGACCAGACGATCGACGCCGTGTTTCGGGAGGCAACCGTCTCGGTGGCCGCCATGCGGCGTTGTTCCGGCGTGTAAAGCGAGTCCCCCGCCTCCCGTGTCTCGTGTGAATCCACGCGGAAGTAGAAACCGTGCAAGTGCATCGGATGCGGCTCGGGGCTCGCGTTGACCACTCGCCAGCGGATCGAATCGCCGAGCGCGTAGCGCAGGCGCTCGGTGTAGGGCCACGACTTGCCGTTGACCGCGTTGTACTGCCGGACCGGGGTCCCATGTCGGTCCCTGGATCCCGGCGCGCCGGCGCCCAGCTCGCGATCGGCGATCTGAGTAATCACGAAGATACGATCGTCCGGCACCTTCCCCGGCGGATCGACGACAATCGCGCCGCCGAGCTGGCTATCGTATCCGCGCCGTGCGGACGGGAGCGCGCCGAGCCCATGCAGGCCGGTGAGCGCGGCCCAGTACAGATAGGTACCCGGGTTGCGCGCCACGAAACTGATCGTGATCTCGCCGGGCGGCACCAGGACGGAATCGGGGATGGCGACACCGTTGCCGAGTCCCCACACGATCAGCGTATCGGGGACTGGATTGCCGAGTCGCACCCGGATCGGCGTGCCGACGCGCACGCGGATCAGCGGTCCCGGAATGGTCGGTGGCTTGCCTGCTTCCGCGAAAGCCAGGACCGTGAAGGCTGGGTCGTGCTCGCCGAGAATCTTCCAGAACCCTGGTGTTACGGTCAGTCGCAGCACCAGCGTGTCGCGCTCCATCCGGCCCGCCGGCCTCCGGTTGTCATTGGCGCTTATCCGCTGAAGCGGTGGGGCGACAGGGGACCCAAGACCGACAGCCATGACGGGCAGGAGCAGGAGAGCGAGTCGACGCACGATCGCGTCTGACCGATCGGCCGGTGGTTGCCACAATTCCACCTTTTTGCCCCTGGGGTCGATGACCCAGCCGAACTTGCCGTGCCCCGACACTATAAACTTGTTGCAGACGCTCCAGGCTTTACGCGTGGATGCCGCTCACTCAGGTG
>CAYNNS010000031.1:10676-18098 GCA_964398345.1 uncultured Gemmatimonas sp.
CATACTTCCACGTTTTTGCTCTCGGGGTCGTTGACCCAGCCGAATTTTCCGTACTCGGGGTTTTGGATCTTGTCGGGGACGCTGCAGCCTTCGGCTTTGAGTGCCGCGACCAGAGCGTGAAGGTCGGCAACGCGGTAGTTGACCATGAAGGACGCGTTGCTGGGAGCAAACTGCTTGCTGCCCTCCGGATTGATCAACCAGGCAGTCGTTCCGCCGGTGGGCTTGCCATCCGAGTCGGTCCAGTCGAACGCAGCACCGCCCCACGGCTGGACATCGATGCCAAGGTGACGCTGGTACCACGCCTGCAGCGCGGGCGCGTCCTTCGCCTTGAAAAAGATGCCGCCGATGCCAGTGACTCGCTTCATCTGAGGCTCCGCGGGGTGAAGTCAGCGTTAGGCGGTAACGAGGGCGTGGGTCCGATAGATCTCCGGTTCTCCCTCGATGCCAAGGTCCTTCAGAATCGGCCCCAGCTTCTCGCCAAACCGCTGAAAGGCTGCTTCGGACTCCCAGACATCGACGACTCGAAACCCATTGGGCCCCTGCCCGGCGACGTGAACCACCAGGCCTGGCACTGGCCAATCGGCGGGACTCTCCATCCGACGCCGACGCCCTCCGGTGAGTCGTTGCACCGAGTCTTCATAGTTCTTTTGCGTGAGCGTGGGCGAGTGAAAGATCGCGACGATGGCCACGTAAGCCTCCTTGATTGAAATCCCGGCGTAGTGAAGCTGGAAGAATATACCGCGCGACCGGCAATGACTGATTCAGCAGGAGGGCAGATGAAGGGGGCGCAGTGGAGCGCCGTGTCTACCTCGGCTGCCGCGGAAAGACGTTGATATCCAGCCAGTGGATAAGGCTGGCGATCAGGGCCTCCTCGTCCTGGTCAAGGATCTCTTCAAGCGCCGGCCAGCGCTTGCCGGCGCTCATCAGGAACCAGGTTGCCGGCATGGCTGCAGTGCCGGTCCGGAGGTCGGCTTGGCGCGCTTCGTACGAGACGAAATGAAACTCTCGGCCGCGATGCCGAATGTGGTGCTGGTGGGTCTTATGGCTGGACACGCCTCAAATCTAATGACGTCAGAGCGAAGTGAGCTTGTCGGGCCCGGCCTTGAGGAGGCGGAGATCGGGCCCATCCGTATCGCCGTTGGAAGCCGGCGGCGCCATGTAGCGGTGCCTATTTGAGGCGCTCGAGCGCCTTCTTCATCAGTGCCTTGATCGGCTCGGTGGGGTTGCCGCTCCGTCTGAGCTCGATCGAAACGAATGCCGACCCCTTGATGGCGTGCAACTCGTCGTGCGCGTCGCTGTACCAGCAGGCGACGTCACCCAGGCCCTTGAGGTCCGCGCCGCCCTTCTTGGCGCACATCGCTGTGAACACTCCGAGCTGGTTCGCCGGGAGCCGCATCAGGGTGAGCTGGAGGCTGTGAATCCCGGAGCCTTCGTAGCCACAACCCGACACCGTCGAGCCCGCCCCGTCCTTCATGGGGCCGGTGACGTCTGGCCCTGTGGCCGCTTCACCCAGGGCCGCTGCCGCGTCCGCTTTGGTGATCAGCGAGCAGGCGTCACCCGGTGGCGACGCGGTGGCGGCCGTCAGGAGTAACCCCATCACGACGGTGATCAGTGCTGCTGGAATCGAGCCCCGCATGTTTGCCTCCTCGCGTAGCGGCCCTGCATCAGTATGAAAACTCAAACCAGTGGAAGACTACCACACATTCCCTCGTGCCACTGCGGACCCCTCTGCCCTGTCGCCCTTGACCTCTACTTCCCCGAAGCATACTCTGCATCACAAAGTACTCGGTATCATCGAAACGTGGGGGAGGTCCTCGTGGGAATCGAGGGCCGTCGCGGGTTTGATCGCATGTCGCTTTCCCGCTTTGGGGGGTTGGGCGCGGCCAGCGGCCTCCTGCTGTCCGGGATCTTCGTCGTTGGCGCGGCCCTTCGCGGGGGGGACGTGTGGGGAGACCTCCTGCTCTTCGGCCCTCCCCTCGCCATAGCGAGCGCGGTCTGCGCTGCTGGTTCGCTGGCCGTGGCCAGGCGAGCTCTAGGGCGAGCCTCCCCCGGCGAGATTGAGGATCCCGCCGGGGCCGAGCTCACCGAGGACGAAAAGCGAGAGCTGCTCGGACGCGGTGACTGAGTGCGGCCTCGCCGAGTAGCCTAGTCGGCTCCCGGAGGACGGGGGCGCGGAAGCGCCGTCGGCGGCAGCAGGTTGTTCAGCCGCATGTAGTTCGCGATCTGGCTGTAGTGGTCCGCCATGTCGATGATGTGTCCCAGCACCGGACCAGCGCGCGTCACCGTGCGGGTTTGCCCGTTCCCGAGCGTCTGGGTGATCTGGTCCCCGAGCTTCGCATCATCGAGCTGCGCGAGCGCATCCTCGCAGAACTTGAACGCCGTCTTCATCTGAGCGACCAGCTTGTCTTTCGGCCACGTCGCCTTGATCGTGTCCGCCGTGGCCGTTTCCTCGGCTGCGCGCTCGCCCTTCATGGTGCCGAATTGGTTGCAGTAGAAGTAATTGTCGTCCGCGAGGTGTTGCGCGATGTATCCGATGCTGAGCTGCGCCGGCGTCGGCTTGTAGCTGAAGATTCGCTCAGGAATCGAGTCGAAGGCCTGGGCCAGCCGCTGCTGAAACGTCAGCGTGCGCTGCTTCACGACGGCCGTGATCGGATTCGAGGGCGGTTGCTGGGCTGCGAGCGCGATGGGAAGGGCGACCAGGGCGAGCGCTCCGGGCAAGACTCTCATGCGGTCCTCCAAACCTGGGAGAAATTGTGAGGGGCAGTTGACCTGACGCGGGCGTGAGACATCAGCCTATGGAAACTCGAGCCGCTGGTTGATGGTGTCCAGGCGGGCCCGCAGTTCTGCCAGGGTTGCCACGCCGCGCATTGGCGTTCGGCGTCGCTCATGCGAGTGGTGTCGATCGTGTACTGCTGCGGCGCCACGCCAGGTGGAGGCCTTTGCCCACGCCAATCGTAACACCCACGTGGGCCGGTTCACGAGACAGTAGCATCAGGAACGGTGCGACTTCATCCGCGTGCGATAGCACGTTGTCGATGGCGAGGACGCCACCCGGATGGAGCACTCGAAGTGGATGCGGCCACCAGGTCGGGTATTCCACGCGCTCCGCGTCGAGGAACAGCAGATCGAGACTGCCGTCGTCGAGTCGGGCGAGATAAGCTCCGCCATCGTCCTGCCGAAATTCGACGCTTTCCGCCAGACCAGGCTGCGCCGTGTCGGCGCGCGCCAGATTCGATCGCGCCTCGGCATCCGTGACAGTGTCTACGCTAACCAGCCACCCGTTGGTGTCGCGAACCGCCGCGGCAAGCACGAGCGCCCACAAGCCGGTGGCCGTGCCGATCCCAACCACCCAGCTGGGCCCCGGCATACGTACGAGGAGACTCAGAAGCTCCGCGGTCGCGGGTTCGAGATTGCGACGCTTGCGAAGCCGATCAGGTTGTGCGGCGTCGTGTGTGACTCCGTCGGCGAACAAGTCATGCAGGAAGGCGGAGAGGCGTTCGTTCATGAGGATTTCCCTCCCTCAGAAAGCGGCTCCGGCTAGTCACGTAAGCCCGAATAGGGCCGAGGCGCGTTAGGCATGGGCGGGATCCCTCCTGCTGCATGCGGGTTAGAGGTTGCCCCGAGCGCGAAAATGCTCGCGCCGGAGCACGACCACGAGAAGTGCATAGACGGTGCCGAGCGATGCCAGAAGCAGAAAAACCTCGAACAGCACGCCCCACTCCGTTCGGGGAACGGACACCATCCCGAGAACCGAAAGGTTCAGCCCGAGCACGAGGACCATCACCGCGGTCGTCACGAGCAGCGCCAAAGCGCCCCGCGGACCGGGCCGGTACAGGAACCACAGGACTGCCGCCACGGCGAGGGTGAAGGCCCCGGTCATCGGGAGGGCCTGGGCAATGAGCTTGCTGGGAGGCGCTTGAGCTGCGAGCAGGGCGGCAATGGTGGTGACCGGACGGAAGCTGGCGATGGACGTGAGTCCGAGGGCCGCGAACATTCCGACGAAGAGCGCATTATAGAGCAGCCAGCTCCGGAACGTTGGTCCGGTGACGAGCAGAGAGTAACACCAGGCGAGGCACGTTCCACAAAGCCCGCCGGCCACGAGCATCGCTGGGAGTGCGAACCAGATAGGACTGATGAGAACCTGATGCACCGCCGTAAAGGCCAAGGCAGAAAGGGCCCCGGCCAAGGCACCAGCGCCGATGAAGCCAGCGTCCTGACCACCGGCACGATGTGGGAGTGTCATTCCGCGATTCGCCCCGAACTCGGAGAGGCAGGCGTGTCCGGCTGTACCCCGGCCCGGTATCAGACCGGCGTCGGCGTGTCACTCTTCTCGACCTGAATCAGCTTGTGCTGGGTCAAAAATCGTTCCGCGAATTCAAGGCGCTCTTGCAATTCCATGACTTGGGTCTGGTTAAGCGAGCGTAGCTCCTCGAGTTCGTGCTGAAGGCTGGCGACAGCCGCGTGATCGCCGAGCAGTTTTCGCTGATGCCGCAACTTCATCCAATAACCGGCCAACGCGGTCAGGCAGAGGATTCCGACGCCTTCAATAACCATCAGGAGTCGGGCAAGCCATTCATCCATTGGCGTACCCTCCTGCCATCAGTGGATGCCGAGGGAATCTAGCTTCCGGACGGAGCGTGCGCTGACGGAGGAGGAGTCGTACCTTGCTGGGGAGCTCGCGCCCTGCCGGCTCCATGCGAGGGTTAGGACGCGGCAGGCACTTCGACCAAGTACATGATGCGCGACACCGCTGCTCTGCGGGACAACGCGACGACTGTCTCGAGATAGTCCTCCTGACTTGCGAAGCGTGCGGCAGTCAAGACTCCTTCGAGCTCCTCTCGATGCTTTCGCATGGCCGCGAGTCTCCCGCCGGCGTTCTTGAGCACCTGCCCAGTCCGATCCTCGGTCTCGATCAGCCGCCACCCCGCCGACTCCAGCAGCCGCTCGTTCCATCCGGTCGGGACAAATTCAGTATGACCGTGGACGCTGCGCTTGTGCACCTCGTCGTTGGACACGGATCCGGTGATCACCCCGGCATCGGTGAACAGAAACCGGCCGCCGGGCCGCAGGAGTCGCGCGACTTCGCGGAAGAGCTTCGAGCGATCGCGCAGATGCAGCACGACGTCCAGCGACATGGCGGCGTCGAACGAGCCCGCTTCGAACGGGAGCGGCTCGTTCAGGTCGGCCTCTTGGACCAAAAGCAGTTGCTCGACTCCCAGCGAGGCGGCGCGCGCTCGGCCGACGCGAAGGGCCGCTGGGCTCAGCTCCAGGCCGGTGCCCGTACACCCGACTGCGGCGAGAACCAGCGTCAGTGGGCCGCAGGGGCCACACCCCAGGTCGATGAGCCGACTGGATCGGGAGAGCTGGAGCCGCTCGATGTCCCCACGTACTTCGTCGGCGGCGACCCAGGAGTGCTGCCCGACATCTTCGCCGTAGGCGTCGCGGCGAATCCGCCGCATGAGCGGTGAGTCGAAGTCCCGATAAAAGGATTCATATTCTTCCACACTCGACATAGTCGTGTTCGCGGGACGGCCGCGGGAGCTCAGGGTCGATGATTGCCAAAAAACAGACCGTAACCATCAATGTCCTTGATCACGAAGCCCCTGACGCCGTCTGCACCTCGGTCGGTGAGAGGCACGGCAAAGGGTACACCGCGAGATGCCAATTCCGCGGCCAAGGCGTCTGGATCCGCCACATCGAGGTACGCGTCCCAACTGAACGCGGGTTTCCGGCCATAGTTCGGGACCGGTTCGACGACGAGCTCTTTGCCGTCCGCTCTCACGCCGAGTGCTTTGAACATGAGCATCGCCCCATCGCGGCGAACAATCCCAAAGAACTCGTCTTCAGGCGTTGGCCCTCGAAACGCAACCTCGAAACCCAGCATGTCGCGATAGAAGGCGAGTGTCGCCGGGACGTCGGCGACGATAAGGAACGGTGCGATGCCCCGGATCTCGGCTCGGGTCATTCGTGACGCCCCGGTCATGGCGTGGCGTTCTCCTCCCAGCAGACGCGACATGGTCGCCCTTACTTTGGGGGAATATGCCTTCAGTGAGAATCCCTCCGGTAGTCTGGGGCGTCAGCGTCGGGGTCGTCGCGCTCGCGCTGCCCACGTGGAGGTTTGGACGCCAGTTCCTGCTCCAGTTCTTCGTGAGCCCGTTCCAGTTCTTCATCGTTCCATTCTGGCTGCTCGCGTTCTATAGCGTGCGGACCGGGGTCATGCCGATGCGGAGCGGCCGGTCTCTGCGCCGCGATGAGAACCCCGCGGCATTCCGGCGCAACCTGCGGTTCTGCATCCTCATGGGTGCAGTAATGTTTGGGTTCAATCTCTGGATCTCCTAGCAGGTACTGTCACGGCGCCGGTAAGCCGGGCCGCCCCACGGCAGGAAAAGGGGCCTACATCCCGGCGCCGCTCGGCATCAGCGTTGGTAGCGCGCCTGGCATGAAGCAGACCAACCCTCCGTAAACGATGAGCGCCTATTCTTAGCCAATCACCTCGATGGAATCACCTTTCCTTAACATTCCTTCCACCAAAACCGCGCAATAAATACCTGCACAGGCACCGTGAGTTTGGGCGACTCCGCGCAAAACTTCCGGGTTGTGTTCTCCGGTGTCAGGATCGAGCGATAGTATCTTACAGCGGGGGTCGCGTTCCAGAACCATGATCTCCACCCTCGAACCAATGCGCAGTCTGCGACCGACCAGCTCATCCTCGGCAAAGCCGTCAGCCGATGCAAGCTCACAATAGATGTTGGCCCGAAAGCGACGTTTATCAAGCGGAATGCCCAACTCCGCTTCGACCTGTCGGACGGTTTGCAGGCTAATCAGTGAAACCGGGCGACAGTCGGTCATCGCGCGGTCGGAACGCACGAGCGTAAGGTGATTCTCGCCCCGCAATCCTTCACCGAGCATTGTTCTCAACGCTGGGTTGTCAACAGCGACCACCGCACCCGAGGGCGTAACGACATCCACAATCAGGTCGTTCGGATCGGGATTTGCCGGAGTAAGCCCGGGTGAGATGCTCATCGCGTCGGTCAGATTCGGCGGCTTCGTGGCTCTTTCGGGGTAGCGAAACCGTGGACGATAGCGGAGCATTTGCTCCTGCGCTGACGCGTTCAAATAAGGGAATCCTTTGCTTGCGGAGGAATTCTTGAAGGCAAAGCGGCGGTCACCATAGATTCCTGCAAATCCCACAAAAACCTCAGCCATTTCCTCGCCGCTCATGCTCTTCACCGGGTAGCGCCATGAACTCTCGACAGTTCCAACCGTCATCACATCAACCTCTCCGATTGTCCTTTCCGTCCATTGCACGAAGCCACCTCATGAAATACTACCTTTTGCGCAGCACCCAGGTCGTCATCGATCGCTGGTTCTGCACGACGGTCGTCTTGATCGGGTCGACGAGCTCGGCGCCGAGGTCCTGCG
>CAYNNS010000032.1:0-18081 GCA_964398345.1 uncultured Gemmatimonas sp.
GTGAATGGGCTCACGTAGGCGGGTACGAACGGAAGAATTGGGCGATTCTGTAGGCCGCAGATCCCGGTCCAGGTATTGGTGGCCCGTTCGGTGCAGGACTGCGCGGTGTTCCAGAGGTAATCGTGGGAAATCAACGGATAATTCGGTGGTTGCACCGGAGCCGGCGTCAATGGAATACCGGAGAGCCTGTCGAAGCGGAGGCGGTGCGCTCCGGTTGAGAGGGCTTGCGAGCCGCCATCCGGGGACAGGACGTCGGTGTCCGGGGCAAACGTGTCCTCGAGAACGAGCAGATGAGCGGGGGCCGGAAGCGACAGCTCCACGTAGAGGCGGTCCGGCTCCATGCTGGTTCGTAGCGGAAGCCGGGGGTTCTGGGCGGACGCGGTGCCGGCGAGTGCGAGAAGCGGGAGCAGATAACGCGCGGGACATGTTTTCACAGCAACCTCCGGGGCCAGCCTCGCATGCAATATCGGAACCGGCCGGAGGTTTGGCAAATGCTCGGACCGCTCAGGGCTTCAGCGTCACTAGGATGACCCCCTGCGCCCCACGTGGCCCGTAACGCGCTACCGCCGCCATAGCCTTCAGAACCTCGACGGTAGCGATTTGGAGAGGATTGAGTGCCTTCATGATGTTCCGCGACGCCAGCACCCCATCGATGTACACGAGGGGCTCCTCTTCCGCACCGAGCCTCGCCACTGGGATCTCGCCGGCCCCGCCCTGATCGCGGATCTTGCCGACCCCGTCCTGATCGCGGATTTTCCTGAGCGTGGTCTGCTGCTCCGGCGTTAATGCGTTCTTGATCTTGATCATCAGCGAGAGCTGGACCCGCTTCACCTCCCGCTCGACCCCGAGCACCTGGTCGATCTGCTTGAGCACTGCGTCTTCGTCCACGCTACCGCCCTGCAGCAAGTTCTTCAGGGCCTCTGTCTCTTTTCCCATGGCGAGCTGGAGCCCGAAGAACTTCCTCTGTGCTTCGACCACGGCTTCTTGGATTTTCTGTCGGATGGCGTCACTGAGACCGATCGCCTGCTGGTGGTCGAAGACGAGCTCGGGGGGATACAGGTAGCGTGAGAGCGGGTCCTCGCCGGGCTGACCCGGAGCTTGAGCCTGGGCTGACCCCGAAACAAAAGTCACCAGCGCGAGAACGAGCAGAGCGGGCTTCACGGTTGGCCTCCCTGAAAGAGCGCGGTCGTCGGAATGAATCGGTCAATGGCGGAGCCGGTGAGCGTCGCCCGGCTCGGAGCAGGCAGCAGAAAGTCGGTCGGCGCATGCCAGGCGAGGAGCTCGTGAACTGTGGGGAGCGGGGGCTTGGCGCGGAGCGCGACATAGCTTAACGCGGCCCCCGCCGCGAGCAGCGCCGCCGCGGCGATTGCAAGTGGCACCCGGCGCGTCGGGCGGACGACGGCCACCGGAAGCTGGAACGGAGGCGCCTCGGCGGCATCCCTCGCCCGGAGCTCGGCGAACCTTGCCTCGAGCTCGGCGTCGGTGCGGTTGGTCATGGGTGAGCCTCCACGCTGAGCCGGGCCAGCAACAGCTGCTTGGCGCGGTGATAATGGGTCCGCGCCGAACCGGCCGAGACGCCCATTACGTGGGCCGCGTCATCCAGCGTCAGGTCGTGGTAGAACACCAGCATGAGCACCTCCCTTTGCCTGGCGGACAAGGTCGCCAGTCCCGCGATCAGCTCGGCGTTGCGGTCGGCCTCGTCCAACCGTCGCTGGACGTCGTCATGCACCTCCAGCGGGGACGATGCCGCTCCTTCCACCCTGATCCGCCGCTTAACTCGCGTCAGCTCGCCGAGGGCGACGCGTCGGATCACGCCGAAGAGCCAGGTCCTGAGCGAGGACCGGCCGCCGAACCGGGCGGCTCCGGAGAGCACCTGGACGTAGGCCGACTGGAGCACGTCGCCGGCCAACTCGCAGTCACGTCCGCAGCAGGAGAGCGCCCAGCCGAAGCTCTCCGGATGGAGCCGCTCCAGCTCGCGTTCCAGCTCCGCTCTCTCCATGCCCGGTCCGGTGGAACGTCAGGTATTAGTGTGGCGGGGCCCGCGTTTGTGTGACGAGGGTCTCAGTCGCTACTGCTTCGGGCCGAGGAAGACCCAGCGGGCCTGTACAATCGCGTAGATCACGACGTCGCGCCGGATAACTGGGAGGCCTGCCATCGCCGGCATCGTCTCGGCAGCTCGCATCGCAACGCCGGAGTAATCGGTAGAGGGTGATGTGGTGATCAGGAGTAGCGGGCCCAATCGCCCACCGGCTGCATTCGCCATGGCCTCGGCATCGTCATGGGCGCTCTGAAACGCTGTCGCCAGTGCCCGATGCCGTGCAGCGGCGGCGCTGTCCGACTCGAAGGCAATCGACGTGATGTCGGTGGCTCCCGCTCCGAGCGCGGCGTCGAGCAGTCGCGGCAGGCTCGCGACATCCCTCAGCACGACTTCGAGAGTGGTTCTCGCCTCATAGTCGATGACCTGCCGGGCCTTCTGATAGTCATAGTTGGGAGCGACACCGAAGCCGATCGCACGGGCTGGCGTCCCCGATAGATTCAAGGCACGAAGCGTGTCCTGAACGCGGGCTACCAGCGGCCCATTGGGCATCGATGCGGCGGATGCGGTTGCGGCGCGGGTCGCGACGCCGATCCGGACTACGGCTCGGTCGGGTGGCAGGGAGATCGTGGCGCTACCGCTCGCGACAATCTCCGGCGGCCCCGGCGGATTGGACTGGGCGGCGGCCCCTAGTGCAGCGAACGCAGTCGCGGCGAGCACGAGTTGTACCTGGCGACACATGAATTGGGTCATGCCACCATCCTGTGAAGACGCTTCCTGACGGCTAAGGTCGTGGGGCTGCCGCGACGTCGGGCTGACATTCCAGAACGACATCCTGAATCGTTGAATGGTTGCCTTCGCCTTCGAAGAACACCTTGAGTGGCCACGAGGAACAGGGAGGCAGACCCTTGGCGGTGTACATGACGAGGGTGCTCGATCCCCTGCGCATGCCGTAGCCGATGTAGAGGCCGGCAGCAAGACTGTGCATCGCCTGCGGCCATCGGCGCGCGAAGCCCAACGCTGAGTTGATGGCCGCGGGTGTGGCGTCGAGCCGAGCGAGCGCGCTGGAGTCGAGCGCCGCGGCGGCAATGATGAACGCGTGCGCCGGGGGGAGAAACCGTCCGTAATCCTTCGGGGTGGAATAGAGCCGGAGCAGAGAGCGGCCGGCGAAGAGGATCGCGGCGCACACCAGCAGCAGGAGGAAATAGTGCGGGACGGTTCGGGCCATGGTCTAAAAGAGCCGGGTCATCCGGAAGAATGTAAGGAATAACGCGCGAGCAGCGCCAGGGTATTCAGGCCGAAGCCTCACCCAGTGGACGCCGACTACGTGAGACCGGCCGGAGAGAGTCAGCACACTCAGGACACAGACCAGGACGGCTCAAGTCCCAGGCTTCGACACTCTGGTCGAATGCAGCAGCGACACCCGCCACCCCCGGCCGGATCGGCGAAGAATCATGCTCTCCAGATACTCGCGGTGACGCGGACCCTGCTGGTCTGTGATATCCGAGGCCAAGACATACACCGCATAGCCGAGGGATCCCTCCGCCTTGACCAGTCGGAACGCGAAGCTGTCGTTACGCTGATACCCACTGCCGGCAGGCGCCATCGCAGCGAGATCGCCGGCGGCGTCGAGCATTTCGCCGTTCTCCAGGAGGAGATAGTCGTCGGTGAGCAAGGCGCGATACTTGGCCTTATCGCCGCCCCTGTACACTGCGTAATAGTCCTCGACGGCCTGTTTGATCGCCGCGGCGTCGTCACGTGCGGGATCGGGCAGGACGGACGCTGTGGCGATGAAGGCCCCCGCACCAACAAACTCTCGTCGAATCACGCTGCCTCCGTCTCAGCAGTCAGGCCGCGCTCCTACTTCACAGCCGCGCTTTCATCCGCGCCCAGTAGCACTGCCGCCAGTAGTCTTCGGTTTCGGGGATCAGGTGCTTCGGCACGCCGCGGTGCGTCAGGACGAGCTCGGTGCCGCCGCGGTCGGTCGGCTCGAGCGTGATGGCGGCCATCGAATAGACGCCTTCCGGAAAATCGTGGCGCCGCCAGGCTTGCACCAGGCGCTTGCCGGGCACGAGGTCGACGTTGACACCGGTGACGCTGCCATTGTCCGTCGAGAACGTACCGCCCACCTGCCGGCTGATCGCCGCCTTGCGGCCGGTGACTTCCGTGCGCTTGCGCGAATCGGCGAGCAGGTCGTACACCGCCCGCGGCTCTGCGTTGAATCGGACCCTCTGCTTGATGGTCTTGCACATGGTGCCCCCGAAGCTCTGCCTCCACGCGTCATGGCAACCGAGGAGGTACGACTGTCCGCGGAGCTGGTGCCGAACGCCAAGAACGTGCTGATGTCGGTGGCCTACAAATTCGCCGGCCTTCGCGAGCGCGAGCGACTCGAGGGCCGGATCCGCTACGAGGATGCGGGGCTGCCGCTGGACGCGTGGCCGGCGCACATCGAGCTGGTCACCCGAGCCTGGGCGCCGGAGCGCCCGGTCACCGTGAGCGCTGGGGAAAGGGGGTGAACTCGATGCACCTGAGCCGACGGAGGGTGGTGTTGAGCCTGGCCATGGCCGCAGGATACCTGGCCTGGCCGGACTCGGCGAAGGCCTGGCAGGCTAACCCGCGACGCAAGCTGTACGCCGCGGTACTCAATCAGGCGATCGCGACCGGAGACATCGCCGGTGCGATCAAGACCCACGGTCGGGGTCTCGAGAAGAATGAAGCCGGCATCCTGCTGAGTCTCACGCCGCAGGAACTGGCCGTGCTGGGATCGTTCCGGGCGCGGCTGGGCAAGCTGGGTGTGCTGGTGCGGGACCAGTAGTCGCGAAACTCGCTCATCAGACGGAGGAAGGAAACATGAGTGTCGGAAGCGGTGGCGGTATCCTGGGAACCTCGGCCAAGGCGGCTGCGGTCAACCAGATCATGCAGGAGACCTTTCGCAGCCGGAATCTCTCCGTGACGTTGGCGAAATACGGGTCCACCTTGACGCAAACGGACAAGGCGGCGCTGCTCAGCCTTACGCCGACGGAGCTCGACGCGCTGCAATCGATCAACGTCAAGTTGGCGCCGCTCGGGATCAGCGCGCTGTACTGAGGAACCCGCTGCGGGCGGGCTTAGCTTTGTAGGATGCGTATCCTTTATTTGGCAGTTGCGCTCGCCGGTGTCGTGTTGCCCCGCGCGGCCCGGGCGCAGGTTTCCCCGGCCGACTCGGCCTACCTCCTCCAGGCCACGCAGCGGCGCCACGACGCGATCACCTCCGGTGACACCGCCGTCTGGGCCGCCCAGCTCCTCCCCCGCTGGTTCATGACCGACGAGGAAGGCCGCCACCTCACCCGCGCCGACCTGCTCGGCGAGCTGACTGGGCTGCCTCCTGGCCAGAAGGGGAGCCTGCGGGTGATCAACCCGCACTTCGTGACCGCGCCGGGGGTCACCGTGCTGAGCTATGATGTGGACGAATGGCACAACTACTACGGCCAGGAGCTCCGCACCCGGTTTCACACCACCGATACCTGGGTGAGAGAGGGCGGGGCCTGGAAGCTGCTCGCCTCGCAAACGACGGCGCTGCCCACGCCCATCGCCGGGCGCGCGGTTGCGCGCCGGGTGCTGCAGGACTACGCGGGAGACTACTGGCTCACCCCGGAAATCGCGCTGACCATCGCCGCCGATGATTCTGGATTAACGATTGTCCGGGCCGGCCGGCCCGCGCAGCGACTCTACGCCATCGACGACCGCATCTTCATCCGCCACCAGGTCCGCGGCTTCTGGCTCTTCGAGCGCGATGACCAGGGCAAGGTCAGCCGCCTGGTCAACTGGCGCGACAACAACGCCGTGGTCTGGACCCGGCGCTAGTCGACCAGCAGCGCGGTCCGGGGATCCACCCGCGCGGCCCGCAGCGCCGGGACCGCGCTCGCGACCGCCGCCACCGCGACCAGCACGACGCCGACGAGCGCGAAGATGACGGGGTCGCGCGGCGACTGCCGGAAGAGCAGCGGCCCGATCCACCGGCCGGCCAGGAATGCCGCGATCGTGCCGACGACGACGCCGGCCAGCGCCACCCGCACCCCGTTCAGCAGCTCCAGCCGCACGATCCCCGCGCGCGGCGCGCCCAGCCACAGCCGAGATCACGCGCTCGACGCTTCCATCGATAGACGATGGGAACGTGCCGCCGCCGGCGGAGCTTGTCAAGCCCCATCGATAGACGACGGGAGCGGCAGCCCCGGTTGGAGCCCGATCGAAACCCGCGGTAGATTCTGGGGGAATCCGCACTGCTGCCCGACACTCGCTGGAAAGGATGCGATCCGTGCGCGCCAGCTTTCCCATTGCCGCGGCCCTGACCGCTGTCGTGGTCAGCTCGAGCCAGGGCCAGGCGCTCAACGCCAAGGTACAGGAAACGCTGCTGGGGCCGACGGTCATGAACGGGATGACGGCCCGCAGCTACTTGAGCGAGGACGGCAACCACCTGGCGATCGTGATCGCCAAGGGAAGCCGTCAAGCCGTCCTGCTGGACGGCGTCGAAGGACCGGTGTTCGACGAGATCCCCACGATCTTCCTCGGCATGGTGCAGGTGGGGGTCCAGTGGAGTGCCACGGGAGGCCACAGCGCCTACCTCGGCCGGCGCGGCGGCGACCTCATCGCCGTGGTAGATGGCAAGGAAGCCGTCACGGTGGCGACCAGCCAGACGACAACGATCGGCGGTGCGAACGGCTGGACCTTCTGGTTCAACCAGGACGGCTCACGCCTGGCGTACGCCGGGCGGGATGGTCTGGACTGGGTGATGGTGGCCGATGGGGTGAAGAGTCCCCCGTATCGCGAAATCGACTACCAGCAAACCTTCCTGCGCGGCAAACGGCTCGCCTACGTGGCGGAAACCGCCGATCAGCGCTGGCACGCCGTGGTGGACGGCAAGCAGGGCCCGGCGTATGCGCGCATCACGTCCTTCCAGATCTCGCCGGACGGGCTGCACTACGGCTACCTCGGCTTCCCCGTGCAACAGGGTCAGCAGGCGGTGGCGGTGATCGATGGGGTCGAGAGCAAGGGTCTCGGGTTAGGCGTCAGCGAGCTCGAGCTGGCTCCCGACGGCCGCTTCGCCTACATCGGCGTGACCAAGGGAGCGACCTACCAGGACCGGGGCGGTGCCGCCTCCCTGTTCGTCGGAGGCCAGGACCAGAGCGCGAGCTGCGGAACCCGAGCCGGCGTCAGTGCGTGCATGACCTTCCCCGCCGCGATGCCGGTCGCGGCAGGGCGAAGCCCGCCATTCGTCCACGTGGCCTGGAGTCCGGACGGCAAGCGCTACGCCTACGTGCAGTCCAACATGCCTAACCCGGGTGTCACCGTCATGGTGAACGGCAAGCCGAGCGGGCCGAGCTACGCCCAGGCCAGCCCGCTGCTGTGGAGCCCGGACGGCAGCCGCTTCGCCTTCATCGGTACCAACCCCAACACCGGGAGCTTCGTCGTGGTCGACGGTGAGGAGCTTCCGACCTACGGGAACATCACGGAATTCAAGTTCAGCCCCGACGGCAAGCACTACGCGCTGATTGGTTACGGCGGCGGCCAGGGCTACACCGTCGTCGTAGACGGGAAGGAACAGCCCAGGCACCAGGGCTACAGCGCCGGGTCGTTCCAGTGGAGTCCCGACGGCAAGCGGTTCGCTTACGGGGCGCAGATGAGCGTGATGAATTACGGGCCCGTTGTCGACGGCCAGGTCAAGCCCGGAATTCTGGAGTCGTTCTCCGCGATGAACTATGCCCAGCCCGCGACCGCGTTTCCGCAATTCTTGTTCAGCCCCGACGGCAGTCGCCTGGCGTATGTGGGTCGCAACCTCGACGCGACCGGCCGGCCCGAGGGCAAGGCTGCGGTGCTGGTGGAGGGGGCGCGCCAGGAAGGACCGATGCAGAACTACACGTTCCCGTCGTTCAGCCCCGACGGCAGGCATTTCGCCGTCGTCAGCTCGACCGGAAGGGGATGGATCGTGATGATCGATGGCAAAGTGAGCGACAGCTACGAGGACGTGCTCAAGGTTGCGGCTGCGGGGTTCCGCTGGCTGGATTCCCACACCTTCCGCTTCTACGCGATCAAGGGAGGCCAGCTGTATCGGGTGACCCTCGACATCGGCTAAGACCGCAGTCGCGTGAAGCGCAGGTGCCGCACCCGCCCTGACTCGATCAGGAAGCCCGTGACGCGTCCTTTCTTGTCACGGATCACGTTGATCACGCTGCCCCCGCGCGTGAACCCATCCTGGTACGCCGGCTCCAGAACCCCGAGCCTCCGGTAACCCGCGTACACCGCCAGCTTGCCCTTCTCGAGCTTCCAGGTGTGGGTCACGTCGATTTCGTCGTTGCGATATTCTCCGGCGTACTCGGCCAGCCTCGTCGAATCGAGCGCGACGGTGTCGGCCCGGAGGAAGCGCACCGTCCCGCCCGCCGTCCGGACCAGCATCCGCGCGGGAGTCGAGTCCAGCGCGAAGCGCACCTCGGTGTAGCGTCCCATTCGAAAGCGCCCCTCGCCCAGCGGCGCATACTGGGTGGTGTCATCGGCCACGAGGGTGTCGCCCTTCATGCGGGTGCGGCGCACCTCGCCCAACTCGTCGTTGCGCCAGACGCCAACGAGTCCGCGCAGCGTTGCCGCGGGGAGGTCGACGCGAGCGGTCGTCCCGAGGGCCTCGGACCACGCCGCCACGGTGTCGGGCTGCATCCGGTCGCCGAGGTAGATCCCGGCCACTTTCCGGGCGAGCGTGTCGGGGCCGGCCGTGGAGAGGTTGCAGAAGGTGGCGACGGCGAAGTGCTGATCGGGGAAGCGCAGAAAGTGGCCCCGGAATCCCTGCCAGCTGCCGCCGTGGGCAACGACGTTCAAGCCCCGCATCGTCCCGACCGTGAGACCGATCGCGTACGCTGTTCCCGGCCCCGAGACGGCGGGCTTGCCGTCGTTGAGCATCGTGGGGGTCGTCATGGTGGCGATGATGTCGCGGCCGCCGACCGTGGCGGCGTCGTAGTTGTTGAGCCAGCGGCCGAAGTCCTCGATGGTGGTGTGCACCGCGCCCGGGCCCATGATGGCGCCGTCGTAGTTGTTGCGGGCTACCCGGAAGTCCTTCCCCCTCGGCGAATAACTCTCGGCGAGGCTGGGGATCACGGCGTTGCGGTCGGCGAGGTAGCGGGTGTCCCGCATCCCCAGAGGGCCGAAGATCCGCTCCTCGGCGAACTGGGCGAGCGATTTCCCGGTGAGCCGGTAGACGGTCTGCGCGGCGAGGATCCAGCCCGAATTGGTGTAGAGGTAGCGCTCGCCCGGCTCGTAGTTGGGCTCCGCCGAGCTGACGATGACGTGGACCGCGTCGACCGAGTCGCCCTGGAAGGTCCGGCCGGTCTGGCCCCAGAGGACCCAGAGATCGCGTAACCCGCTGGTCTGGCTCAAGGCCCGGCGCCAAGTAACACGCTCCGCATAGGGCGGCATCTCGGGGAAGTTCTTCCGGATCGGATCGTCGAGCGAGAACTTGCCTTCCTGCGCGAGCAGCAGCATGGACATCGCGGTGAACTGCTTCGAAATCGAGCCGACGTCGAGCACCGAGCGGGGCGAGAGGGGCACCGCGTGCTCGAGACTGGCCATGCCGTAGCCGCGGGCGTAGCGGATGGCGCCATTCTGGTACACGCCGAGGGCACAGCCGGGGGAGTCGGTGCGGTCGAAGGCGCGGAAGACGCTGTCGGTGCGGAGGGCAAGGTTGTCGCGTGCGCCGATGATGTATTGGGCGGTGGCGGTACGCGATGCTACGACGGCAAGGAGCGCGGCGGCCAGGAATCGTGGAGAGCGATGCATCAGTTACTCGACCTTTCCCCAGAGGTACTGGTCGAACCACTCCAGGTTGTGCTGCATCACCGCCCGGCTCGACTTGGGCCGCGACGGCCCGTGCCCGACACCTTCGAAACCCCGGTACACGATCAGCTTGGTCGGCACCCCCATGTCGCGGAGCCCCCGATACAGCTCGAAGGCATCCGGCAGCGGCACCCGCTGGTCGGTCGCGCCGTGCTGGATCAAGGTCGGCGTTCTGGCGCCCTTTATATAGGTCATCGGGGAGGTCTTGGCGTAGATCTCGGGGTCGTCCCACGGCGTCCCCTTGAGGTACTGCCGCGTGAACGGGGTGATGTCGGTGCTGACGTAATAGGTCATCCAGTCGGAGATCCCCGCGCCGACCGAGATCGCCTTGAAGCGCGCCGCGTCGTGGGTCGTGAGGAACGCCGAGATGTAGCCGCCCTGGCTCCAGCCGGCGGAGCCGACCAGGGCGGGGTCGGCGAGGCCCTGCTTGACGAGGTAATCCCACCCCGACAGAACGTCCCACGCGTTGCCCACGCCGAGGTTCCGGACGTTGAGCGAGCGGAACTGTTCGCCAGCACCCGCGCTGCCGCGGTAGTTGGGCTCCAGCACCAGCGCGCCGCGCGCCACCCAGAGGTCGATCGGGTAGATACCGGTGCTGCTGTAGGGCGTGGGCCGCGACACGCCGGTGGGGCCGCCGTGGATCACCAGGATCAGCGGGTAGCGCTTGCCCGGCTCGAACCCCACCGGCTTGTGCAGCACCCCCTCGACCTTCGCGCCGTCCTTGCTGGTCCAGGAGATCACCTCGATCGGCGCCGCGGTCCAGCCGGCGGTCTGGGCGCCGAAGTCGGTGAGCTTCCGGGGTGCCATGTCCGCCAGCGCCGCGGTATACAGCTCGGGGAAGCTGCTCGGCCCCGAGGCGATGAAGGCCGTCCGCGTCGCGTCGTCGCTCAGGGAAAAGCCGCCGCCGATCCAGGCGTCGGCCGGGGCGTAGCGGGTTACTTTCTTGGTCGCGGGATCCAGCCGGTAGAGGTAGCTCCAGGTGTGGGATGCCGCGGCGAAAAAGATCCCCTGCGGCTTCCAGGCGATGATCCCGGCGTCCTCGTCGAACGTGGCACTCAGGTCTTCGACGGGCCCGCCCGCCGTGGGCACGACGGCGATGTGCCGGTTGGTGTAGAAGAATGCCGGGTTAGCCATCGCGCTCTCGAACGCGATCCGGGTACCGTCGGGCGACCAAATGGGGTTGTTATCAGGTGCGGCCTGGGTGACCAGGGGCCGTACCTTCCCGTCCGCCACGTTCACCACGGAAATGTCGGCGCTGCCCCCGTTCGCGTTCGCGCCGTTGATGCGGTGGTCGAAGGCGATCTGCGTGCCGTCCGGCGACCAGCTGAAGCGCCCGACCGTGAACGCACCGCTGGTGAGCCGGCGGATCTTCTTGCTCGCGACGTCCAGGATGTAGAGGTGGCTCATCCGGTAGTCGGACTCGATGATGTCGAACTCCCCGTAGCTCTTCTCGCGCTCCTTGGCGGCGTCGCTCCGGGGATCGGTCGCGGTGAAGGCGATCGACATGCCGTCGGGCGACCAGGCGAACCCGCCCGGGCTCTCGTCCAGCGTCGTGAGCTGCTCCGCCTCGCCGCCGCTCGGCCGGATCAGGTAGAGCTGGCGCTTGTCGGTGCGGTCCGAGGCGAAGGCGATGCGGCTCCCGTCGGGCGACCACAGCGGCGCGTTGCTGGACTTGCGACCGCCCGTGAGGCGCCAGCTGGCGCCGGTCCGGGTGTCGGCGAGCCAGATCGAGGTCTCGTACACGTTCTGGTCCCAGTTGGTCTCGCGGACCGTGTAGGCGACCAGCCTGCCGTCGGGGGAAAGCTCCGCGCCGTTAACCCGCTTGAGCGAGATCAGGTCGTCGATGCTGGGGCCGTGCGGAGCTTGCGCCTTCGCGAGGACGGGGGGGACGAGGAGCACGAACGCGAGCCTGGAGACGCGTGACATGACAGACCTCTTCGATGACTCAGTCAAGTATTCACGAGGGCGTGACCGGCCTCGGGTTCCCGCGCATCACCCACACCCCCACCGGCGTTGCCACCAGAAGTGCGATGAGGTTCACCGCCGAATCGAACCCGATGATCCGCCAGGACAGCCCGTAGCTCCGGGCCCAGATCCCCAGGCCCAGTGACATCAGAACCCAGATGGCGAGGGCTGCGGTCCCGCCGCGACGGGGACGGGTCCGGAGATACAGCATGATGGCCACCCCGATCGGCAGGATCATCGCGAACCACGCCGCCCAGAACGGCGCGGTAAACGGATTCGCTCGCCCGATCGCGGCCATCGCCTCGGTCCATTCCCGGCGCATGAAGGCTACCCAGGAAATCCACCAGACCGCGTTGTAGAACGACGCCCAGGCCAGCCCACCGAGGAACGTCATGCCGTGCTACTGCCGGCAGTTCGAGTGAGGGTCGGCCGGCTTCGGGACATCGGCGGCGGGGCGGTGCGACATGTTGGCGAGCGCGAGGGCAGCCGAGTAGACCATGCGCGTAACCCGCGCGAGATCGGGATAGTCGATGTACTGCGCTTCGTCGGTCACCTGGTGGTAGTCGAGGTGCTCGCCGCGCGACAGCGCCAGCGACGGGATCCCATAACGCGCATAGCTGTAGTGGTCGGCGCGGCAGTAGTACTGCAGCGGATGCCCCGGCTGGTCGTAGGTGTAGTCGAAGACGAAGGGCAGGGGCTGCCGCGCATTGGCCGCCTCGACCGTGTCGCCGAATTCCTTCGAGATCCGCTTGGCGCCGACGACCTCGAGATAGGTGGGGTTAGCAGGGGCGCCGGCGGCGCCGCGAGGCAAATCGTCGTTCCGGCCGCGGCCCGTCATGTCTTCGTCGATCTCCGCGACGATCGAATCGAGCGGCACCGTCGGGTGATCGGTGAACCAGCGCGACCCCAGCAGTCCCGCCTCCTCGCCGGTGTGATTGACGAACAGAATGGAGCGCCGCGGCCGGACGCCGGAGCGGCTCATCGCCTCCGCGATCTCCAGCAGCGCCACCGTCCCGGAGCCGTCGTCATCCGCGCCGTTCCGGATCGAGTCGAGCCTCGGCTGGTTGACCCGCCGCAGGCTGTCGAGGATCTGACGGATCCGGGTCCACTCCTCGTCCGTCGGCGTCCGCTGCGGCGAGTCGGCGCCCATGGGACGGATGACGCGGTTGAAGGCACGCAGCGAGTCGTGGTCGACGGGAAAATGATCGAAGCCGACGTGATCGTTGTGCGCCGTCAGGCTCACGTATTCGCCGCGGAGCGCGGGATCGCTGCCGCGCAGGATAGCGACGACGTTGCGGGCGGGGTAGGGCACCGGCGTGCGGCCGATGTCGAACCAGCCGCGCAGGGTGAGGCCGCTCGCGCCGGGCTGGAGGGCCGCGGGGTCGGCGCCGAGCAGCGCCGCCGCAACCGGGTGGGTGATCCACACCACGGGCGTAATCCGGGCGCGCGTAGTGTCGGGTACGGGGCGCCCCACCCGCAGCCGGGCGACGTTCTCCGGTCCGATGCTCTCGAGAATGGTGAGCGCGATCGCCCGGGCCTGGCTCCAGCGGCCGCCGAGGGCGATGCCGCGCAACGGCGACCCGGCGGGCAAGTCGAGGATGACCAGCTTTCCCGCGGCCTGCTCGGCGGAGATCCAGGTCGTGCTGTCGCGGGTGAGCCCACCGTAAATCGCCTGCGCCCCGTCGAGGCTTACGGCAGGAGCAAAAACGGACGCGGGCACGAAGTCCCGGCCGACCTGCAGGGACGTCGCGCCCGCCTCGATGCGCGAGCGGGTGTCCACGGCGGCGAGCCAGAGCGGCAGGATCTGGAACCAGCTGCCGTTCTCGCCGGCGGGCTCGAGCCCCAGGCGGCGGAACTCGGCGGCGACGTAGTCCGCGGTCTTGAAGGCGCCGAGCGAGCCCGACTCGCGGCCGAGCATGGAGTCATCGGCGATGGCAAAGAGGCGGCGGCGGAGGTCGGCCTCGGTGATGTCGGCGGAGGTCGCGGATGGCGGGGCGGGGTGGGGTGAGCCCGCCTCCGGTCCGAAACCGACGCGGGTTATTCGCCCGCGGGGCCCCACGGCCCAGCAGGCATGGGGCAAGCTGCAGGTGACGGCCCAGTAGGCCGAGCCGCTGAGGTTGGTCCAGGAGCGGCCGTCGTTCCCCGTGACGTCCAGTCCCTTGGGCCCCGCAGCCACAACATAACCCGGCAGGCCCGGTACCACCGCATCGCCATAGACCGCCCCGCTGAACGTGGGTCGGCTGACGAGGGTCCAGGTCGCGCCGCCGTCGCTGGTCACCGCCGCCGCGCTGTCGCTCCGGTCCTCGGGCTTGAGCAGGCGCCCGCCCAGCGCCATGCCGTGTTGCGCGTCGCGGAACGCCAGCGTGGCGACGCCGGTGGCCTCGCCGCTCACGATCGGCGTCGTGGCCACGGCCCAGTGGCTTCCGCGATCGCTGGAGCGATAGACCCGGGCATGGGGTTCGGTGCCGAACCAGGCCCGCGTGCGGTCCCCCACGGTAAGGCAGGTGCCGCCGGCCGCCGGCGAGCCTTCCTTCGGCAGTGCCGGCGGCATTCCGTCCCCGGCCACGAGGCTCCAGTGCTCGCCGTCGTCAGTGCGGATCACCAGCATCTTGCCGCGCACGGCGTCGCTCACGGCGATCCCGTGGGTCGCGTCCCAGAAGCCGAAGCAGTCGTAGAAGGCAGCCGGGTCGCGGTTGATGAACTGCAGTTGCCAGCTCCGCCCGGCGTTGGTGGTCTTGTAGATGCGCGACGAGTCGCCGGGGCCGGCCGCCAGCAGATACGCCGTGGTGGCGCTCACCGCCTCCACGTCACGGAACTCGAGGGTGGAGTCCGGGCCGGTCATCGCGCCCGACGTCCAGGTGCGGCCGCCGTCGACGGTCCGGACCCAGGTCGCGTGGTGCCCCGAGACCCACACGACGTGGTCGTCGACCGCGCTCACGGCCTGCAGCAGCACCGTCGTGCCGCTCTGTTGCTCGGTGATCGTGCCGGCCACGACGGGATGGGAACCACTCTGCGGCGGGCCCGGCGGGGTGCAGCCGGCCAGCAGCAACAGCGCGAACGCGAGGGGTTTCATCACGGTGGTAATAATACCGCCCCCAAAGCAAACGGCCCGGCGCACACACACGCCGGGCCGCGAAGCGTGACGCCGACCGGTTCAGCCGGCCGGTTTGATCACGACTCCATTCACTGCGTCCGCATTGGTGTGGATCTCGATCGGGTTGCCGTCGGGGCCGGCGTCTCCCCCGAGCTGGAAGTTGCCGTTGACCCGAACGTCCCACTTCGCCAGCACGCAGCGCAGCGTGGCGTCCGCCAGCGGGTTCGGACAGGAGCCACCGGTTCCCTTCAGCTCGATGTCGGAGGAGCCCGCCGTCGCTACCCACAGCTCCTGGGCGACCAGGTTCTTCCACTGCCCTCGTGCTCCGCCGGGACCGTTGTCGCTGCCGTTCCCGTTGCCGCCGAACAAGCCGTGGTCCGTGGCCTGGATCACGTGCAGCAGCGCACTGGTGGGCCGGCCGGTCCAGGCGACCAGGGTGCGGATCAGCCGCCGCTCGCCGCTGGTCGAGCGGCGCTCGCGCCCGATCACGAGGGCGAGATAGGTAAACTTCTCGTTCTTGATCTTGACGTCGATCTGGCTGGGACGGATCCCGAGCCGGACCGCGTTCGCGGCATCCCGGAGCGCCTCGGCGCGCTCGGTATCGCCCCCCTGCGCGGCCACGTCTCCGGCCGCCCCGAGGGCGGTTGCCACGCTCACGTCGGCCTCGACCGGCGTGGTGGGTGTGCCCTCCTGGCAGGCCGCCGCGAGCCATCCGGCGGCAAGGAGCGTGACGGAACGCAACGCCCTGCACGACATACAGCCTCCCTGGTTGCCGCCGCCCGAGCCCCTGCCAACCAGGGAATCGCCTCGGCGGGTTAGACTTGGATGACCGGCTCCCGCCGGCTTCCTCCTATCTAACCCGCCGTCCGGTTTTCCTCCGTGATCGAGCGCACAGTCCGGGGATCCGGCTCCCCGCCGAAGTATCGGTCCAGCAGGCGCTGAAACACCGAGTCACCCGGAACCACCGTGGCGAACAGGGTGGCGCAGGAACGCAGCTTGAGATCGTCGGGCGAGCCGAAGATCTCGAAGGCCGTCCTGCCCTCTACGTCGAGCGCGGCCTGGGCGATCTCACCGAGCCGCCGGCCCAGGATGGGATGCCCGAGGTACGCGCGGGCCTCGGCGAGGGATCCGATGGCGTAACGCTGTGAAGTCGGGCTCGAGCCGAGCCCGGCAAGCTGGGGGAAGATGTACCACATCCAGTGCGAGCGCTTGCGGCCGCTCTTGATCTCGTTGAGCGCGCGAGCGTAGTCCTCGGCTTGTGCTGTCAGGAAGCGCTCGAGCTGGAATGGGTCAGTGGGCATTTGAGATCGTACACTGCAAGCCTCGGAATATGCGGAAAACGCGCGGAGTTACACGGAGAAAAACCGATGTGACTGCCCAACCCATATCATTATCTCTTTTCCGCGCAACTCCGCGTATTCCGTGCCCTCCGAGGCTTGCAGTTTCGTTGCTAACCCAGCGTTGCGGTCTCATAGAGGAGCAGGCCGCCCGTCCCCAGCAGCAGCGGTGCCGAGAGCGTACCCGGCACCAGCTTCCTGCTGAGGACCGAAGCGGCAATGTGGACGACACCGTTGGTGAGGCTCACGATCGCGAGGATGTACCCGATCGGCCGCAGCCCGAGCCGGCCGGCGAAAGCCCCGGGGGTCAGCGAGGCCAGCCAGAGCACGATCACGCCAAGGCCGAGGATCCAGGGGGTGAAGCTGAACGTCGGCGGGAAGGGGATTCCGCCGAACTTTTCACGAATCCGTCGGGCCCGCGGGTTGTACCAGGAGAGGAAGTCGTGGGTGGCTTCGTCGGTAACGTGCAGCGCGAGGCCGATGACGCCGGCGAGCCAGGCTACGCCGAAGGCCCTCACGGCTTCGCGGTTCGTTCCACGACCAGGAGGGCAAACGACCCCGGCAGCAGCGGCGGGCGCCGTCGCGGGTTCGCGGCCGACGAATCCGGCCTCGGCCCGAACTTCGCGCTCGGAAGGAAGAGCTGCCGCGTCGTCGGATCGAACCCCAGGTTGCGCGAGGCGGGCGCCGTGGTCACCGTCTCCAGCAGGTGATACCGATCCGCCCCGTCCTGGTGGATCACCGAGAGCGTGCCATCGGCATTCGAAGTGAACACGTCGTTGGCCACGGGATCGTAACCCGCGCCGTCCACGCCGGAGCCGATCGGCACGGTCGCCACGATCTTCCCGGCCACGTAATCCGACACCGCCATCACCCCGCTGCGGCAGCCGCTGAAAAGCCGGCGCCGCTGGACGTCGATCGCCATCGCCACCGGCTGCGCGCACGGCGCGGTGGGCCAGCGGCGGGTTACTGTCATCGTCCTGCCGTCGATTTCCACCACCTCGGCGTTGTCCACCAGGTTCACGTAGAGCTTGCCGTCACCCGCGGCCACCCCCGACTCGGGCTTGCCGCCGAGCGGAATGTTGCGGACGAACTTGCCCGCGACGGGATCGATCACCGTCGCGTTGTGGGCGTCGCCGTTGAAGGTGAACACTCGTTTGGACACCGCGTCGTAGGTCAGCGCGTCGGCGTCCTCCGCGGCGGGGATGCGGCCCAGCAGCCGGAAGCTCTCCGGGTCGAACATCACCACGCTGCTGTCGTTGCCCGAGGTCGCGAAGCCATGGTGCGACGCCATATCGAGCGCCACCCCGTGCGCGCCGTGAATGTTGGGCACTTCGCCGATGAGCTTGCCGGTGCGGGTGTCCACCACCATCACGCGGTTCTGCCGGCCGATGAAGACGCGGTGGCGCGGCGGATCGGGCGTGACGTAATCCCAGCCGCCCTCGCCGCCCAGGGCGTAGGTGTGGGTGATCTGGTAGCGGTCGGGAGTCTGAGCCAGGAGGCTCGGCGCGGCAAAAACCGCCGCCAGGAGATATGTTCGCATCCGGTAAACCTAGCTGGAAAAGCCGTGACTAGTGTGTGACCCCGTCGCCACAGTTCGTTCTTATCATGTACCTCCAGCGCCATCCTGTCCCCCATCTCTGTTGAAAGGCCAGTGCTATGAGCCCCACCACGCCACAGGTGTCACGAGAGAAGACCGGATCCGCGACGCCCGGCATCCCCCGCGGTCGTTTTGTCTGGTATGAGCTCCTCGCCAAGGATCAGGCCGTCGCGAAGCTCTTCTATACCAAAGTCCTGGG
>CAYNNS010000033.1:0-17892 GCA_964398345.1 uncultured Gemmatimonas sp.
AAGAGCAGGACCGTAGCCACCCACCAGGCATCGCCGCCCAACCCCAGGAGTGCCGGATAAAGCACGGCCAGGCCGAGATACCCCCAGGCCGCCAGCCGCAGCAGCCGCAACGTTTTTGGGGCTACCGGCAGGGGATGAAAGCGCAGCTGACGCAACTTGGCGAAGGAAAAACGGCGCGGTTGGCGGGAGCGCCGGCGCCGAGTACGGTGGCGCGAAGCTGGCGGGGCCTGGGCTGGCGTGGACTCGATGACAAGAATGTTGCCGCAACGACATTGGATCGCGCGCCCCGCGTGGCCGGGATCCGCGTGATAGATCTGCCCGCAGCGGCAGCGGATCTCGAGCTTCAGGAATGCCTCAGAATGACACCGAGAGTCCGCCGCTCACCCATCGCGCGCCGATCGAGATGGCGGGACGCACGCCCCAGTACTTTCTCGAGCGCGTCCATTCTTCGTAGGAGGCGAAGAGCCCGACGAAGAACCCGGTTACAGCGCCGGTGAGCCCGAACAGCACGCCTGCTTTGGCACCAATTGGGCGGCGCTGGGTACAGAGGGCGTCGTCGCTGGCGCAGACCTCTCCGGCCGCCGCGGCGATAAAACTGCCGGTGAGCAACCCAATCGTGCCGCCGATGGCAGCGCCCTTCAAGACAGCCGAGTGCTTTCCGGTGTAGACGAACAACTGGCTGGATGGACTGGCGAGAAACGTCTGTCGCGTGCCACCCCAGCGAGGGTGGAGCACGAGGGTATCTCCCGAAATGCGATCCAGATCCCCCTCAAACCCGCGATCGAGCGTACCGGCCTCGGTAAGGGTGCGCACTCTGATCCTGCTACCGGGCGCGAGCACCGGCTCGAGCTGCGCGGCAAGCACGCTGGGAGCTCCGAGGAGCAAGGGGAACAACAGCTTACGCATTGCAAACTCAAGGAACAGCAAGGCTTGGCGGGCGTCAAGTCGCTGGCGCATTTCCAAGCGCGGGGTAGCTTATCGCGGCTTTCGCGGCAGCCCGCCTCCCGCACAGGAGAACTCTATGCATTACCTGGTTCTTCCCATTCTGCTGTCCGCCGTCATCGTGTTCGTCGCGAGCTTCATCATTCACATGGTACTCGGCTACCACAAGGCCGATTACCCGAGGCTCCCCAACGAAGACCAGGTGCGCGATGCCTTGCGGCCGCTCAATCTCCCGCCCGGCGATTACTTCGTGCCTCGGCCGGCGGATCGCGCGGACATGCGCTCCCCGGAGTTTCACGAGAAGATGAAGCAGGGACCCAACGTCATCATGACCGTGCTGCCGGCAGGCCAGATATCGATGGCGAGAAACCTGGGGCTCTGGTTCGTCTATTGTATCGGTGTCGGCGTACTTGCTGCGTACATCGCGAGCCGGGCACTGCCACACGGCACCCCGACGACCTACCTGCAGGTGTTTCGTTTCGTGGGGTGTACGGCATTCATTGGCTACTCGGTCGCGCTCTGGCAGATGTCGATCTGGTATCACCGCTCCTGGGGCACGACGATTCGCTCCACGATCGACGGTCTCATCTATGGTCTGCTCACCGCGGGCGTATTCGGCTGGCTGTGGCCGCACTAGATCCCGAACGACAGCTGCTGCGACATGGTGTCGCGACGGTTGCGTACCGCGGAGCTAAGGTGCTCCGCAGTACGCCACCGGAGTTCGCTGATACCCGTCTGGCGCCAAAGAGCCGGTCGCCCCTCGAGATCGTGGCCCATATCGCCGATCTGTTCGTCTGGGCCCGCCACCTGGCTGACGGCCGTCAGGTGTGGGAGGAGCGCCCGCGAGGAACCTGGGATTCCGAGACTCGACGCTTTTTTGAGCAGCTCTCCCGCTTCGACGAGCGACTTGCGGCGAGCGAGCCGCTGCACTGCGAACCGAAAAGACTGTTTCAGGGCCCGATCGCCGACGCCCTGAGTCACATCGGACAGCTGGCGCTGCTCCGCCGGGTGGCCGGTGCACCGATTCGTGGTGAGAACTACTTTCAAGCTGTGATCGCTGCGGGAACCGTTGGGCCGGATCAGGCGGAGGCGCGGTTCGAATTTGATTAGGTCGAGATTCCTCGCTGGGCTGTCCTTCCTCACGCTCGCGCTCGTCCCCGGAAGGGCTCGAGGCCGCTCGGACGCCACCGCCGTACTCGCGGGTGGCTGTTTCTGGGGTGTCGAAGAAGTCTATGAGCACATTCGAGGCGTTCGATCGGTCACCTCGGGATATACCAACGGCATCATCGAGGCCGTCAGGATCGTCTACGACCCTGCGGAAGTGAGCTACCGCAACCTCCTGCAGGTGTTCTTCAGGATTGCGCACGATCCCACCTCCCGGGACCGCCAAGGCCCGGACGCCGGACCGGAATACCGCGCGGTGGTGTACTACCTCGACGATGCCCAGCAGGCGGCGGCGCGCCGCATGCTCAACGAGCTGACCGCGTCCCATGCGTTCGCCAAGCCGATCGTAACGGAAATCCGTCCGTTCGGCGGATTCCGAGTTGCCGAGGCCTATCACCAGGACTATGCGGTCCGGCACCCCAACGACCCGTACATCGTCATCAATGACCTGCCCAAGCTGGAACGCTTGCGCAGGGATTTTCCCGGGCTCTATCGCGAACAGCGTGCGGCAGCGAACTGAGAACTGGTTCCGTCTGGTGCTCTGCGCCGTGTGCCTGACTAGGATCGCTGGGCCGAGTCCTCCCGGCAGCGCCCATCTCTCCCTGCGGTTGCTCGAGCTTTCCCTGATGGCCGACAGCGCGTACGGCCTGCAGCTGCTGGTGGAGCCCAAGGACGGAACCACGGGGCATTCCCTGGTCTGGCTGCGCTTGGATCCCGATAGCGCACTGGCCTGGCTCAACAGCGCCGCCGCAGTACTGCGGACGCCGGTTTCGGGCGGACCTCCCGATGCGATCCAGTGGTCAGCTACGCTGCGGCCGATCGGCGGCCGGGGCGGTTTTCTGCTGGGGAGGCACCGCAAAAAGGGAACTCTCGAAAAGGATCATTGGCTCGCAATCGCCGATTCCGCACCGGGATGGCAAGCGGAGATCGCGCCGAGGGAAGCCGACAGCCTCCTGCGCCTGATCCTGGTTCTCGCGCCGCGCGCCGCGCTCGACACCGGTGCGCATGCCGCCCTCGATCGCGACCAGGTGGATCATCCTGCGGTACCGACCCGCCAACCGAACGGTGGCGGCTCGCACCCTGTCGCCGCGCAGTATGTGGTCGGAATAGATGGACGCGTCGAGCCGGAATCCGTCCGTCTGTTCCTGGTCTCGTCTGCACGGCTGGAAGCGGCGGCGCGGGATGAGATTCTCGGTTTGCGCTTCGAGCCCGCGGTCAAAGGAGGAAGACCGGTGCGGCAGCTCGTGCAGCAAGTGCGCGGTTTCAAATGACTCCCATGCGCCGGTGGTTTCTTGTGACTGGAGTTCTGCTGGTTGCCGGCGGCTTGAACTCGAGGAACGTGATCGAGGCGCAGGGCCCGGCTGCGTACGTCATCGCCCCGAGCGGGTCGACCCGACTCGAGGCCCGACGTCTGCTCCGAATCTGCCGCTGGACCGACACGTCGGTCGTGCGGGGCGCCGACCTTGTCCTCGTCATCGTGCGCAGCTCGGGGTCGGACCCGCTGGCCCCTTCCTACGATTCGCTACGCTGGCTGCTCGAAGCCGCCAACAGTCAGCTCAACGATTCTGGAGCGCAGTTTCACATCTATATGTACAGCATCCGGGCGGACATCTCGCTGCTGCAAACCTCACATCAGAGTTATGACGCCAATCCTTCGGGCGAACTCATGCCCCTGGGGCGAGCGTCGCCTTCGCCCTATCCCAACCGGATTCTGTACCCCTGCGGCTGAGGGATGGACAATCTCACCCACACCCTGACGGGACTCGCGCTTGCCGACTCGGGATTAAAGCGCACCACCCGGCTGGGGACCGCCACCCTGCTGATGGCTGCCAATCTTCCCGACATCGATGGCTTGAGTTACGTCTTCGGCAACGGGACGGACGGACTCACGTTCCGCCGCGGCTGGACCCACGGTGTCCTGGCGATGGCGCTATGGCCGCCGCTGCTCGCCGGCAGCATGCTGCTTGCGGCGCGGCTCAGGCGCGGCAAGATCGAGGGCGTACACGGGCGCTGGCTGTTCTTGCTCGCGGCGATCGGAGTGTGGTCGCACCCGTTGCTCGACCTGCTCAACACCTACGGTGTCAGGCTGCTGATGCCGTTTTCGTCGCGCTGGTTCTATGGCGACGCCCTCTTCATCGCGGATCCCTGGATTTGGATCACGCTGCTGCTCGGGATCGTGTGGAGCCGTCGCGCGAGGCGGTCGGCCCCCGCGCGTGTCGCCCTGGCGCTGTCGGCTGGATATGCCGTTGCCATGGCGGTAGGGTCGCAGCGAGCTGAGGCGGCGGCGGAGCGCCAATCAGCCGGGGTTCCCTCGCGGCGCTCCCTGGCGTCACCAATGCCGGGCAATCCCTTTGAGCGGCGGGTGATCCGCGATCTCGGCGACCGATATGCCGTGGGCTCAGCGAAGCTGGGGGCGAGCTGGCGGTTTGTCCCTGACGGTGAGCAGCCCGTCGGGTGCGGCACCCCGGCGGCCACGCTCGAAGCACGTACCCGTCCCGGCGCGGCCTTCCTGCGTTGGGCCCGCTTTCCCTATTGTGCAGCAGTGCCGGAGGGCGACGTCCTCCGGGTAACTCTCAGCGACCTCCGCTACGGCGGTCGGGGCAGTTCCTGGGCCACTGTGACGGTTCGAGTTCCCCTTTCCCAATAGGGCAGCGATGCTGGTCAAAGTGATCAATCAGCGTGGTGAGCTGGTCGGACCCGTGGAGAGCCCACGGGTGGTCAAGTCGGATGCGGAGTGGCGTGCGCAGCTGACTCCGGCGCAGTTCCGCATAGCGCGGGGGAAGGACACGGAGCGGCCCTTCTGCGGAACCCTCCTCGACAACAAGCAGAAAGGCGTGTACAGCTGCGTCTGCTGTGGGCTGCCGCTCTTTGCTTCGGGCGGCAAGTTCAACTCCGGAACGGGGTGGCCGAGCTTTTTCGAGCCGATCGCGACAGAAAACGTGATCAATGAGGAGGACCGCAGCTACGGCATGTCGCGAATCGAGATTCTCTGCGCCCGCTGCGACGCCCACCTGGGTCACGTCTTCAACGATGGTCCCGCGCCCAGCGGGCTGCGGTTCTGCGTGAACTCGGAGTCGCTCGAGTTCACCGATCAGGCCGATCTCGCCCGACTGGCCGATCCCGCGGGCGACCCGCGGTAGTTTTTTTGCGTGCTCGCGCATCCTGCGCTGCAGCAGACCGCGCACCGGCCCTGGCCGGTTCCCTCCCGTCGCTGGCTGTTGCGCCAGGTCTGGAACGATCTTCTGTTTCTCCACTGGCCGGTTGCTGCCGGGGCGCTGCGGTCGCGGATTCCGGCAGCGCTCTCGATCGACGAATATGACGGCAGCGCCTGGGTTGCGGTTACGCCGTTCTGGATGTCGGACATCGGATTCCGGAACTGGCCCGGCATTCCCTCTGCAAGCAGCTTCGCCGAGCTCAATGTGCGGACCTACGTCCGGCTCGGCGATCGTTCCGGGGTGTGGTTCTTCAGTCTCGACGCGGCGAGTAGCCTTGGTGTGCTGGGCGCGCGCTGGCTCTACGGTCTGCCGTACTACCGGGCCCGCATGCGGCATGCGATCGAAGGCGATGCGATTGCGTATGCATCGACGCGCGGGGAAGCCCGCTTCGAAGCCCGCTACGGACCGACGGGTCCGGTTCGGCTCAGCACTCCGGGAACCCTCGAACACTGGCTTACGGAGCGTTACTGCCTTTACGCGCAGGCGAACGGCGGCCGGTTGTATCGCGCCGAGATTCACCATGTACCCTGGCCCCTGCAACCCGCCGCCGCGACCATTCAGCGCAATGAGATGCTCGATGCCGCCCGGCTCGAGGTGTCTGGTGCGCCAGCGTTGCTGCACTTCTCGCGCAGGCTCGAGGTCGTTGTGTGGGGACGGGAACCAGTGGGCTGAGCTTGCGAGGCTCGTTCGAGCAACAGACATTGACGCGTGCCATCACGACCGAGGTGAAAGGGCCCCATGATTCGATGGTCGCCTGCTCTGGTGCTGCTCTTCGCCCCGATGGCGCGGGTGTGGTGCCAGCGCTCACCGGGACCGGAGAGCTCCGTGCTGGTCGGGCCGGCACGCTATGAGCTCACCAAGTCCGGAACGGGTTTCGCGGGCAAGCTGACTGTCGCCTTCCGGCCCACCAGCGTCCTGGTCATCGAACCGACCCTGGGCTACCTGACGTATCGGAACGATTTCGGCCAGCGCACCCACTGGTTCTTTCCGGAGCTGAGTTTTCAGGCGGAAGCTCGGCTCGGGCGCTGGAGACCGTATGCCGGCGCCGGCGGTGGCGCGGGAGTCGCGTCGCTCGTCGGGAGGGAGCATTGGGAGGGAACTCTGCATGTCGCCGGCGGTCTGCGCTTGCGACTCGGCAGGAATTGGGGCGGGCGGGCGGAGGTACGCTGGCGTGCCGTGCCCCCCTGGAGCGGACACGCCATCGACTTCGGTTTCGGGCTGGCGCGGGGCATGTTCTAGTCTTGACTTGAAAAGGCAGGTATGGCCATGGATGTCGAAGTCTTCAATCTCGAGCTCCGGAAGTTTCTCAAGCGCTTCGGCATTACCTCGCAGCGCGAGATCGAACGTGCGGTGGAAGCCGCGCTGGAGCACGGCAAGCTGACCGGGACCGAAGTGCTTCCGGTGCGGGCCACGCTCACCATCCCGGGCGTGCTGGAGGACGTGCACATCGACGGCGAAATCGCTATGACCCCGCGATGATCCGCAAACTCCAGTCAGGCGATTACCGACTCTATTCGCGGAAAGCCGATCCCAAGACCGGGAAGCGCCGCAATCTCGGCACGTTCGGCTCGCGGGCGGCGGCGCTCAAGCACGAGCGCGCGATTCAATACTTCAAGCGACGGGGATGAGCGCGCCCCGGCCGTATCTGCTCGCGGAAACGACCTGGAAGCGGGTTCGCGAGGGCGAGTTTGGGATCGCTGTTCTGCCCTGGGGCGCAACCGAGGCGCATAACACCCACCTCCCCTACGGCACCGATTCCATCGAGGTCAGCTACGTGGCGGCCGCGGCTGCCCGCCTTGCCTGGGAACGGGGTACGCGCGTCGTGGTGCTGCCGACGATTCCTTTCGGCGTCAACACTGGCCAGCTCGACATCCCGCTCTGCCTCAACATGAATCCGAGCACCCAGGCCGCTCTCCTGCGCGATCTGGTCGAAAGCGTCGAACGCGCCGGCATTCGACGATTGGTGCTGCTCAACGGTCATGGCGGCAACGATTTCCGGGCGATGATCCGGGAACTGATGCCGAAGTCGCCGGTCTTGCTTTGCAGCGTGAACTGGTACTCGCTGGCCGACCCCGGGCGGCATTTCGACGAGCCCGGGGACCACGCCGGCGAGCTGGAAACCAGCGCTATACTGGCGATCGCACCGGAGCTGGTGCTGCCGCTGTCGGAGGCGGGCAGCGGGCGCGCGCGGCGCTTTCGCGTGCCAGGTCTTCGCGACGGCACCGCCTGGACGCCCCGTCGCTGGTCGCAGCTCACCGACGACACCGGCGTGGGCGACCCGCGACCGGCGACCGCAGACAAGGGAGCGCGATATCTCGACGCGGTCTCTCGCGAGCTCGCCGGCTTCCTGGTCGAGCTGGCGGCGGCGGACCCCACCCAGCTGTACGAATGAGCTCCACGGTCCGAGTGGCAGGGTCCGCCATCCTGCTGGTGCTCGCGGCGGCCGCGTGTCAGGCGCCTCCCCGGCAAGCCGTGGCGCCACCGGCCGGTCGTTTCATCGCCGACTACGGCCCCGCCACGCCGGAATTCGAGGATTTTCGCGCCGGCTTGCTGGCGAATCGCTTCCTCGATACCATCGCGTCACGGCTCAACGATTCGCTGCGCATTCCGAACGACATGACGCTCGCCACGGCCCACTGTGACGAGCCGAACGCGTCCTACGACCCCAAGGCGCGCCGGGTTACGCTGTGCTACGAGCTCTTCAAGACGCTGTCGGAGCGCTTCCGAACCGAAGTCGGTGGTGACTACCTGGTGACCGGCACTCTGGTTTTCGCGCTGATGCACGAGCTCGGACACGGGCTGATCGACGTGCTCCAGCTGCCCACCACGGGCCGCGAAGAAGACGCGGTCGATCAGCTCGCCACGATCCTCCTGCTCAATCAGGGCGCGATCGGCGATTCGCTGGCGTTCGGCGCGGTCGGCTGGTTCGCGACCAACGCGGAATCGACCCGGCTCGGCGACCTGGCCCTGGCCGACGACCATGGACTGGACAAACAGCGCGTGTACAACATCATCTGCTGGATCTACGGTCGGGATCCGGCCCGGTATCCCGACGTGATCGCGCAAGGCTGGTTGCCCGAACACCGCGCCGACCAATGCCCCGGCGAGTACCAACGGCTGCGGCGGAGCTGGCAGGAGCTGCTGGCGCCCTATCGCCGAGGGCCGCCCGAGGAGAGCGGCAAACCATGAGCTACATCGACAAGCACCTGCTGCCGGGCGAAGTGGTAACCTATCGGACCCAGCTGCACTGGAAGGTGTATGTCGGTCCGGCGCTGCTGGTACTACTGGTCCTGCTGCCGCTCGTCATTCTGGCGATGTCGACCACCCATCCGCTGCTGGCGATTCTGCCGGGACTGGGGATCGTGGCCGTGTTACTCCAGGCCTATCTCCGCCGCCGCACCTCGGAGTTCGCGGTCACCAGCAAGCGGGTTATCCTCAAGCTGGGTGTCATGAATACCCGCTCGGTGGAGCTGCTGCTCGGCAAAGTCGAGGGCATCAGTGTCACGCAAAGCCTGCCGGGCCGGCTCTTCGGCTTCGGCGCGATCGTGGTGACCGGAAGCGGGGGAACTCAGGAGCCATTCAGCGGCATCCAGTCTCCTCTGGCCTTCCGGCAGGCCGTCCAGGCCGCCACCGAAGGGGGAACCGGGGGGACCTAGGTGCTCTCTTTCCCTTCTCCTTGAGCCGCCGTATGTTAGGGCCGCCGGAAAAGCGTCTTAATAAGGTGGATTGGGAAGACGGTGTCTCGAACCGGGAGGATGGAATGCGACGTTTAGTGTTGCTCTGCAGTGCCGCAGTGCTGGTTGCCTGTGCCAAGAAGGAGAGCACGCCGGCCGCAGACACGACGGCAGCGGCGGCTCCGGCGCCCCCGCCCGCCCCCCCGGCGCTCAACGCCGCGGACCTGGCTGGCAAGTGGCACATCAAAGTCATGCCCGAGAACAGCGATAGCGTGCTGGTCGAGTATGACATGACGGCGACCGCCGACCCGGCGGGCTGGGTGGTGAACCTGCCCAACCGCAAGCCGATGACCCCGCATGTCATGATCTCGGGTGACAGTGTCGTGATCGACATGGGTCCCTACGAGAGCGTGCTGCGCAAAGGGGTCCAGGTGACCACGCACGGTGTCTCGCGGATGCAGGGCGGCGAGCTGGTCGGCATGACGATGGCCCACTACAGCAAGGGCCCCGATACCGTCAAGATGCTGCGCAGCAAGGGAACCAAGACGCCGTAACGGGTCTTCATAATTCAAGTCAGGCCAGCCGGCCGTGGAGGCTTCCATGGCGGGCTGGCCTGTCTGCGTCTTGAGAGCCTGGGATGAGTCACACTCCATCGGCTGCGCGGTACGATCAGATGACCTACCGGCGCTGCGGCCGGAGCGGCGTCTTGCTGCCGGCCATCGCGTTAGGCCTCTGGCACAATTTCGGTGCGGTGGATTCCTACGATACGTGTCGGACGATGGTGCTCGATGCCTTCGATCGCGGTATCACCCATTTCGACCTGGCCAACAACTACGGACCGCCACCAGGTTCGGCGGAGGAGACGTTCGGCCGAATCCTGCGTGAGGAGCTGGCGGGGCATCGCGACGAGCTGATCGTTTCGAGCAAAGCGGGTTACCTGATGTGGCCGGGCCCCTACGGCGACTGGGGCTCACGCAAGTATCTCGTCGCCAGTCTCGATCAGAGCCTGCGTCGCATGGGTCTCGACTATGTCGACATCTTCTACCATCACCGCCCCGACCCCGACACGCCGCTCGAGGAGACGCTGGGAGCCCTGGCGCACCTCGTTCAGAGCGGCAAGGCGCTGTACGCCGGTATCTCTTCCTATCCGCCGGAGCTGACCCGTCGTGCCGCAGCGCTGTTGCGGGAGATGGGAGTCCCCTGTCTCGTGCACCAACCCAAGTACAGCATGTTCCAGCGCGCGATCGAAGCCGGGCTGCTGGGGGTCCTGGAGGACGCGGGAATCGGGTGCGTAGTCTTCTCGCCGCTGGCGCAGGGGCTGCTGACCGACCGCTATCTCGAGGGTATCCCCGGCGATTCCCGCGCCGCCAGGCCGCACGGGTTTCTCAAGCCCCACCAGGTCACCGAGGCGGTGCTGAGCAAGGTGCGCCGCCTGGCCGAGCTGGCCCGGGGCCGGGGACAGAGCCTCGCGCAGCTCGCGATCGCCTGGGTCCTGCGCCATCCCCAGGTGACCTCCGCCATCGTTGGCGCCAGCCGTCCGGCCCAGCTCGACGACGTCCTCGGCGCGCTTCCGCGGCTCACTCTGTCGCTGGACGAGCTGGCTCAGATCGACCGCATTCTCGCCGGCTGAGTTCAAGGCCTTCGCTGACGCTCACCGTGCTCCCGCGCGCCAGGCATCCCGGATGGCGCGCGGCAACGGCGTCGCGCCGGGCAGCTCGGTGAGCGTGACCGAAGGCCGATCATAACCCGCGACCACCACGACGACGTGGACGGTGCCCGCCCGGCGCCGGACCTCGACCCGCAGCGTATCCCCCAGCCGAATGCGGCCCAGCAGCGTCCGGAACTCCGCCCCGCGCAGTACGTAACGCAGCGTGGGTTGCTGGGCCCGCACCGTTGCGGCCGCGGTTCCGACGACAAGGCAGCACAGAGAGGCTCGGAGCATCAGCCAGCGTTCCGGATGAAAGATGATCCTGGGATGCCGGCTCCCGGTTTTGGGCTTGGACCCCCGCGACGATTAGAATTCGGGCGTCCGCGAGCAGGTTCCTCGAGCCGGAGGTTTCATGTCCAAGCGGGAAGAGCAGCGCCTCGCAGCCCTGATCAAGAAGAATGCGGCCAAGGCTTCCGGGCCTCGTCAGGACCGGTCCGCCCAGTATGACGATACGTTGCGCAAGAAGGCGCCGGAGACCGATGACGAGACCAAGCGCTTCTTCAAGGAAATGAAGCGGAGAGAGTTCTGAACCTTCCCTGGCTGGAGCGGTTGTTCGCCCACATGCACTGGGCTGACGACCGGGTTCTGGCCTCGCTGCACTCCGCGGTTCCCCTGTCCTCCAAAGCGCTCGAGCTCTACGCCCACGTTCTCGGCGCGGAACACGTCTGGCTCTGCCGGCTGCGCCACGAGCCGGCGAGCACCGCCGTCTGGCCCGCGATCGGTGTGGAGCAATGTCGCGCGCTCGCCGCTGCCAACCACGCCGGATTTGCGCAGTTGCTGAGCCGGCTCGATCCGGCCGCGCTTGGCAGCGAAGTCGCTTATACCAACAGCGCGGGCATCGCGTTTCGCTCGACGGTCGAAGACATGCTGCTGCACGTCGTTCTGCACGGGTGCTACCATCGGGGCCAGGTCGCGCTCGCGCTGCGCGAGTCCGGGGCCGAGCCTTTGCCGACCGACTACATCGCCTTCGTGCGGGGGGCTCCCGCCGCCACTCGCCGATCGTGAGCGGGGCCGGGTGACCCGGCCGGTCTGGTGGCGCTGGCTGTGCGTGTTAGTGCCCGGAACCCTGGTCTGGCTGATACCCTGGCCCGGACTCAGCCTCGCTCAGCGTGAGCTGCTGGCGGTCTTCGTCGCGACCATTGTCGCGCTCGTCGCCCATCCCGTCCCCATGGGAGTGAGTGCCCTCACGGCGATGACGCTCCTCGCCCTCACCGGGATCGTCCCTGCCACGCGGGTGCTCAGCGGCTTCTCCAACCTGACGGTGTGGCTGGTCTTCTCGGCCTTCCTGTTCGCGCGCGCCGTGACCGTGACCCGTCTGGGACAACGCATCGCCTTCGTCTTCATCAACCGCTTCGCGAAGCGCACGCTGTCGCTGGGGTATGCGCTGGTCGCTGCGGATGTTGTGCTCGCTCCGTTCGTGCCTTCGGATACCGCGCGCGGAGGCAGCATCATGTATCCCATCACGCGCAGCGTCGCGGAAGCGGCCGGATCCGCACCGGGACCCACCGCCGGCCGGCTCGGCGCCTTTCTGATGCTGGTAAGCTTCCACGCCACCTATACCGCGTCGGGCATGTTTCTCACCGGCATGGCCGCGAATCCGGTGATCGCGGGATTCGCCAAGCAGATCGCGGGCGTCGAGCTCGGCTGGCTGCGCTGGATCGAAGGCTCGATCGTCCCGGGGCTGCTGACCCTCACCCTGGTTCCTCTGCTGCTGCACCGGCTGGCCCGGCCGGGGCTCAGCGACACCGAGCCGGCGCGCGCCCATGCGCGCGAAGCCCTGCAAGGCCTCGGGCCGATGAGTGCCGCGGAGCGCTGCCTGGTGGTCGTGATGTTGCTGGTGATGGCGGGCTGGATCACCTCGCCGTATCACGGCATACCCAACGCCTTCATCGCGCTGGGGGGCGTGTCCGCACTGCTGTTGTGTGGGGTGCTCCGCTGGGATGATCTGCTCGCGGAACGGCGAGCCTGGGACGCGCTGATCTGGTTCGCCCCGCTCTTGATGATGGCCTCCGAGCTCCAGCAGACCGGGATCATCGACGTGCTGTCGCGCTCGCTCTTCTCGGGGCTCTCCGGCTGGCCCTGGGTGGCCGCGCTGCCCGCGTTGCTCGTCGCCTATCTCTACTTGCACTACGGCTTCGCCAGCATGACGGCCCACGTCACGGCGCTCTATCCGGGTTTCCTCACCGCGGCCCTGGCGGCGGGCGCGCCGCCGCTGCTGGGCGCGCTGGGACTCGCCTATTTCTCGAACCTCAACGCCTCGCTCACCCACTACGGCACCGGCTCGGCGCCGATCTTTTTCGGCGCGGGTTACGTTCCCCAAGCAACCTGGTGGCGCCTCGGCTTCCTGATCTCGCTGCTCAACCTCGTGCTGTGGCTGGGCCTGGGCCTGCTGTGGTGGAAGCTGCTCGGATGGTGGTGAGTACTCACGCTCTCTCCGCATGGTGCGCTTGCTTCGGCTCCAATCGGGCGGTAGATCATCGGAGCATCACGCACCCGGAGCAGGAGGTGGAGATGAATCGATCTGGCGCGCTCTCCGCGGTCGCCGAGGCTACGTATCAGATTCCCACCGGTGCCGGAATCGGTCACGTCCATCTCAAAGTGAGCAGCCTCGATCGGGCGCTGGAGTTCTACTGCGGCGTCCTGGGCTTTACTCTGGTGACACGATTTCGCAACAGCGCCGCCTTTCTCGCCGCGGGCGACTATCACCACCACCTCGGTCTCAACACCTGGGAGAGCCTCGGCGCTTCCCCACCACCACCGCATCACACCGGTCTCTATCATGCCGCCATCCGTTATCCGACGCGCCGGGATCTCGCGATCGTGGTGCGGCGGCTGCGGGACGCGGGCATTCCCCTCCGCGGCGCCTCGGATCATGGTGTGAGTGTTTCGATCTACCTCACCGACCCCGACGGCATTGGTCTGGAGCTCACCTGGGATCGGCCGGCGGAGCAGTGGCCGCGGACCCCCGAGGGAGAGCTCGAGCTGCGCATGGCGGACCCCTTCGACCTTGAAGCCCTGATCCGCGAAGCAGATAGCTAGGCCTCCCCCTCCAGGCGGCCTGGCGGTTTTCCCCTCGCAGGGCTCCCCAGCGATATTTGGGACGTTCCTGTGTTTCTCACGCCGAGGCAGCACGAGTGGCAGCCCCAGTAGATCTCCCCGTCGGCCCCGGTACCAGCGCCCCCGCTGTCGCCACGCTCACTGCGCCCCGTCGCGCGGCCATCGTGCTGAGCGGCCGGGGCGACGTGCCGCTGGTGAGTGTACCGCAGCCGCGCGAGCGTACGGGCCCAGCCGTGGGCGGCGCTGTACGTCCCCGCCATCCTCTTGGTCGCTTGTGCGGGCTCGGGGAGCTCAATCGCACGCAGCGTGGGGAATTCGGGGAGCCTTCGCGCCACCGGGTGGTGCGGCACATGGCGGCCTATCTGATGCTGCTGCTGACGTCGATCGTTGCCGCCATTCTCTTTCCACTGGGCGCAATGGCGGTGGTGACGAGCTGGGTGGGCTCGCGGCCCGGACAAGTGGTGGGCTTTGCGATCCTCGCCTTCCTCAACATCCATCACTATTTCACCGACGGCGTCGTGTGGAAGCTGCGGAACCCCGCGGTGCGCGAGGATCTTTTTGGTCACCTGCACAAACCCGCTCTCGCACCTGCCCCCGCCCCGGTTGCAACGGCCCCGGCGTCGCGCCGGCAGCGTCGGGGCTAGTCATGTACCGGAACTGTCTGTTCTGCCACGGCGATTTTGGCACCAACGCCGCCGTCGAGCACCTGCCGATCGGACGGCGGATCGCGTTCGATGCCGCCCAGGGCCGGCTATGGGTGGTCTGCCGCAAGTGCGAGCGCTGGAACCTGACGCCCTTCGACGATCGCTGGGAAGCGATCGAGGAGTGCGAGCGGCTGTTCCGTGGCACCACCATGCGACTGTCCACCGATCAGATCGGGCTGGCCCGGCTGCGGGAGGGTACGGAGCTGGTTCGCATCGGGGAGCCGCTGCGTCCGGAATTCGCCGCCTGGCGCTACGGCGATCAGTTCGGCCGCCGGCGGGTGCGTCACGGACTCATGGTGGGAGCGGGCGTGGTCGGGGTCGCCGGGCTGATCCTGGTGCCGAAGCTGATCGGGATCTCGATCGGCGGCGGTGGACTCTACAACATCATCAATCCCGCATTGCAATCCATCAAGGCGCGGCGTACCGTCGCGCGACTCCCACTCGACGAGGGCGTCACACTGCCGGTGACCCAGCTGCAGGTTGAACACACGCGCCTGAAGCCGCAGGTAACGGGATGGGGCCTGCACATTCCCGAGCGCAAGCGAACCTGGGCCGGCAAGCCCCGAGGCGACCTCGTGGTGCTTCAAGGCCAGGCCGCGCAGCAGGCGCTGCAAAAAATCCTGCCCCGTGTGAATCGCCAGGGAGCTTCGCGCGAGCGGGTCAAGGAGGCGGTGCGGGTCTTGGAAGGGGCGCCCAGCACCGAATCGCTGGTGGGCCAGGTGACCGCTTCACCGACAACCTATTGGACCGGGAAGAAAGAGGGTTATCTCCAGCACCTCGAGCCTGCCGTGCGTCTGGCGCTGGAAATGGGAGCTCACGAAGACGCGGAGCGCCGCTGGCTGTCGGGCGAGCTGCTGGAGCTCGAGGAAGCCTGGCGCGCCGCGGAAGAGCTTGCGGCCATTGCGGATAAGCTCGGTGTGCCCGAGGAAGTGGAAGCGCGGTTGGCGGCGCTTCGCCTGCGCCCCGTAGATTCGAAGCATGTATGAGCCCCGCTCGGCGCCGCTGCTGTCCCGGCGCCGCTTCGTGCAGCGCATGCTCGGGCATCTCGTCTGGGCCGGGGCGCTGGTCGCGGTCTCGCTGTTGCTGGGGACGATCGGGTATCACTGGCTGGGTGGAATGGCGTGGGTGGACGCGGTGCTGAACGCGGCGATGCTGCTGGGCGGCATGGGCCAGGTAGGTGAAGTGGCCACCAACCCGGGCAAGCTCTTCGCCGCGGCATACGCGCTCTACGCCGGGTTCGTGCTGATCGGTGTGACCACTATCCTCCTGACTCCGGTGTTGCATCGGGTGCTGCACAGCGTCCATCTGGAGGACGCGGACGAATCCAAGCTGGTACGCAAACGATGAAAACCCGACTGCTACTGCTCCTGCTGGTCGGAGCCTGCGGCTCCCCGACCGAGCCAGTGCATGCGACACTGCAATTCTTCGGGCAGCTTCTGTTCGGCATCCCGACGCTCGAAACGCGGGCCGAGCCGATTACCGGTGGCATCGACGTTTCCGGTGTGTTTCAAACGCCGACCTCGGGCTACACGCTGTTCGGCTCCCTGCAGTCCCGTGGCGATCACCAGCTGGTACTCCGCATCAATGCCGACAACACCAAGCCCGGCTTCCCCTTCAAGTCGCAGAACTATTACGTCGGCAGAATCCGGAATCTGCCCGCGGGATCGTATGATTTACTGGTGATCCACGAGCTGCACTACGAGTCGACCGTGACGACTCAGGCGTTTCACGGCAACCTGGACGTCCCCTGACCCCGAAACCCGGGAGCACATCCTTGAGCGAGGACCAGGAGTTCCGGCAGCGGAGTGCCGAGCTGTTGTTGCGGCTCTACGAATTGCGCCGCGAGCCGACCCTGCGGGCGGCGCGAGACTGGTGGGTGACGAAGTTTCATCCGAAGAGCGCCCGCGATGTGCTGAGTACCTGGGTTGCGTCGGACAGCGGCCCCTATCGGATGGTGACCACCTACTGGGACATGGCGGCCAGCTTCGTGACCATGGGCGCGATCGATGCGGCGATGTTCCACGCCGCCAACACCGAGTACATGGCGGTGTACGCCAAGCTCGAGTCTTACCTCACCGAGCTTCGGGCGCTCACCAATTATCCCGGGTATCTGATGCATCTCGAGAAGGTGGTTGCCTCGGCACCCGATCTCGAGACCAAGAAACCCGCGATCGAGAAGTTCCTCGCCCGGCGGGCCTCGGAAGCCGCCGCTGGGTGAGCGCGGCGCGGGGATTCAAGGACCTCTTTTCGCGCGATTCGTCGTCGTATGCGAAATTCCGCCCCAGCTATCCGCGGGAGCTGATCGCCTGGGTGGCCGGACTGCCGCGCGGACGCCGGCTCGCCTGGGATTGCGCCACGGGAAACGGCCAGGCAGCCGCGCTGCTGGCGGGTTACTTCGATCGCGTCGTGGCGACCGATGCGAGCCGCGCCCAGCTGCGTGCCGCGACCCGCACCTCGCGGGTCGCGTATGCCGCGGGCCTCGCGGAACAGGTACCGCTCGCGGCTGGACAGGTAGACCTCGTCACGGTCGCCCAGGCCCTGCACTGGTTCGACCTGCCGCGCTTCTTCGCCGAGCTCGACCGGATTACGGCGCCAGGCGCCGCTCTCGCGATCTGGGGCTATGCGCGGCTACGGGCCTCGCCCGACCTCGACGCGGCGATCGATCGTTTCCACGACGAGACCGTGGGGCCCTACTGGTCGACCGAGCGCAAGCTGGTCGATGAAGGCTACCGGAGCTTCCAGCTCCCCATGGTCGAAGTCCCCGCGCCGCCGCTCGCCATCGAGGCCACGCTGACGCTCGCGGAACTGCTGGGCTATCTGCGGACCTGGTCGGCCGTCGGGAAGTACCACAGCGTGCACGGCAGTGACCCGGTGACCGCTCTGGAGCCCGAGCTGGCGGCCTGCTGGGGTGCAGCGGCCGCGCGCCGCGTGGCCTGGCCGCTCTTCATTCGCGCCGGTCGATGGCGCTGATCCCGCAGTAGATTCCCGCCCGATGCTTCGCTTCGGACTGGTGATCGCGAGCCTGGTCCCCGGCCCTCGCGCCGCGGATCCGGGTCCCACCCTGATGCCGGTGCCGGCCGCGGTCACCTGGCGCGTCGGCAGGCTTCGGCTCGACAGCAGCTTCAGCGTACGACTCGCGGGACCGGTGCGCGAAGACCGGCTGGCCCGGGGCGTCGCGCGCTTCCTCCACCGCGCCGGCGGCCTGACCGGTCTCCTGCTCGATCGCGGGGTCGCGGGGCTGACGGTGGCGGTGCGGCGCCCCGGCGAACGGGTGCAGTCGCCGGCGGAAGACGAGAGCTACACGCTCGAGATCACGTCGGGTGGCGCAACCCTGGAGGCAGCCACGACGGTGGGCGCGCTCCACGGGCTGGAGACCGCGCTGCAGCTCGTGGCCGCGGACTCGGCGGGATGGTACTTGCCGTCGATCC